>CANQXT010000006.1 GCA_947627915.1 uncultured Bacilli bacterium | reverse complement strand
GAACCTAAAAGTATTGATATGATATTTGCAGACCCTCCTTATTTTTTGTCTAGTGATGGTATTTCTTGTAGTGGTGGAAAAATGGTATCTGTTAATAAAGGTGATTGGGATAAATCTATTAACATAGAAGAAAAACATAAGTTTAATCAAAAATGGATTAAATTATGTCATCAAGTTTTAAAAGATGATGGTACTATTTGGATTAGCGGTACAATGCATAATATTTATTCAATAGGTATGGCATTAGAACAAGAGGAATTTAAAATAATAAATAATATAACTTGGAAAAAATTAAATCCACCGCCAAATATAAGTTGTAGATATTTTGTACATTCTACAGAAACTATTCTTTGGGCAAAAAAGGATATAAAGAAAGCTAAACATAAATTTAATTATTCTTTAATGAGAGAATTAAATGGTGGAAAGCAAATGAAAGATGTTTGGGAATCATCTTTAACAAAGCCTAGTGAGAAAAAATGTGGAAAACATCCCACACAAAAACCTATGGAAATATTAGAAAAAATAATTTTGGCTTCGACTGATGAAGGGGATTTAATTCTAGATCCTTTTAATGGTAGTGGTACCACTGGAATTGTTGCAAGTAGATTAAATAGAAAATATATTGGTATAGAAAAAGAAAAAGAATTTTTAGATTTAACAATAAGAAGAAAGGAAAGTGATAATAATGGATGAAAGAGAATTCCTAAAAAAAATAGGTGAATTTATGGAAGCGGTATATTCTTTAGATAAAAAAACTCGTGGATATAAACAAGATAAAGAATATTTACAAAGAATAGAAAGAGGAATAGCACTTTTAAAATTAGAAAATAAAATAAGTAAAGAAAATATAGATAGAATTGTAATTGAATTAGTAAATCAAGTCAATGATAAATACAAAACAAATTATAAATATTTAGATAATTATATTGTTACAATTGATACTATAATAAATGATATTGATACCTTAATAAATAAATGTTTTCAAGATAAACTAAAAGAAGTAGCAGTAAAAAAATTATTGGAGGTTTTTGATAATTATGAATAAAAGAAATTTTAATGAATGGTTAAGCAAATTTAAAACTAGTATATCTGATTATACTTATTATGTTGATTTTGAAAAGATTTATAAAAATGTAGATAAAGTAAAAGTAGAACTCAATATTTTAAATTCTTTAATAGGTAGTAAAAATATTGAGAAAGAATTTCAAAATATTTTGGTTAAATACCCAGAAACTTTAGAATGTATTCCACTTTTGCTTGCAGTTCGTTCAAGAGAAATTTTTGTTAAAGATGAAATTAATGAATATTTATTTAAATTTAATAAAATGGTATATTCTATGCAAGATTATATTAGATTTATGCGAGAAACAGGATTATTTGATTTATTACAAAATCACATTATAAATAATTTATATGATTATGTTCTAGGTATTGAAGTTGGTCTTGATTCAAATGGAAGAAAAAATCGTGGTGGACATCTAATGGAAAATTTAGTTGAATCATATATCATCAAAGCAGGTTATAAAAAGGATGTTAACTATTTTAAAGAAATGTACTTAAAAGATATAGAAAATAAATGGGATCTTGATTTAAGTGAAATGTCAGGTAATAATACATCAACCAAAAGATTTGATTTCGTTATTAAAACCGAAAAACAAGTATATGTTATTGAAACTAATTTTTATTCTGGTGGTGGCTCTAAATTAAATGAGACTGCTAGAAGTTATAAAATGTTAGCTCAAGAATCTAAAAACGTCGATGGAGTAACATTTATTTGGTTTACTGATGGAACTGGTTGGAATAGTGCTAGAAAAAATCTTGAAGAAACATTTAATGAATTAGATACTTTATATAATATTGATGATCTTGAACATGGTGTTTTAGAAAATTTATAAAATTTTAATCATCCTATAAAAATTATATAAAAATAAAAAATAGGATGATTTTTTTATGCTCTAATGTATTGATATTATTAACTTTATCCTTTATAGTAACCTACAAAGTAGGATGAATTTCGTAAGTACGAAATAAGTTTTACACAATGCTAAACTCTTATGAAATAAGTGATAGTTTAGTATTGATGTGTAAACATCTTATCCTGCTTTTTTAAAAATTAATACATTTGTAAGTATTATAGGATGATAGACAAAACTTTCTTTACTTAATGACTTGACTCTTCTTTTTAGTGGAGGTATCATGCATCAAGAAAAGGAGATGATATAAATGCTAAGATTTAATTTTAATTTAAGAGAAAAAATACTTAATCAAATAATGAACAATCAGGAGGTTTATAATAATAAGTAATATTGTTAGGTGTACTATTACACCAAATAATATTACTAATTTAAAAATTAAAGCCATAGAATTTATTGGAGGTATAGAACTCTATGGTTAAATACAAAGTTAATTTAAAATTTAAAGAAAATGGGAAATCTTTAAATGAAATAATAACTAATGTATTAAAAATAGAAATAGAAAAACAATATATGACTTGCAATATTTTAAATAAGGAGGTACCATTCAAGCATACTCATTATTCCCAAAGTGAAAGGAGTATGAATTAATGAATGGGAATAGTAGTTTTAATGTAGGATTATATATAAGATTATCAAGAGATGATGGAAATATTGAATCTGATAGTATTGTTAGTCAAAGAACTTTACTTAATCAATATGTAAAAGAAAATAATTATAATGTTATAGATGAGTATGTTGATGATGGATTTACGGGAACTAATTTTGAAAGACCTGCTTTTAAAAGAATGATTAAGGATATTGAAAATGGTAAAATAAATATGATTATTACTAAAGATATGTCAAGATTAGGTAGAGATTATATTGGTACTGGTGAACTTATTGAAAAATATTTTCCAAATAATAATATAAGGTATATTGCTATAAATGATGGTATTGATACTTTTTTAGATAATACTAATAATGATATTGCACCTTTTAAAGCCATAATGAATGATATGTATGCAAAGGATATTTCAAAAAAAGTAAAAACAAGTTTGCATTCAAGAATGAAAGATGGTTTATATGTATCGGGTAGATGTCCTTTTGGGTATATGAAAGATCCTAATAATAAAAATCATCTAATAATAAATGAGGAACAAACTAGAACTGTTAAACTAATATTTGATTTAGCTCTTAAAGGAAATACTTGTCATTCTATTGCAGATGAACTTACAAAAAGGAAAATTAAAACACCAGCATCTTATTACAATTATATTTGGAATACAAAGAGTCGCGGTAAATGTATTTCGCAAGCACAAGGTGTATGGGTTGATACAACAATAAAAGCAATTTTAACTAATCAGATTTATGTTGGAGATTTAGTTCAAGGCAAGACTAAAAAAATAAATTATAAACTTAAAAAGACTGTTAAAAACAATGCTAGTGAGTATATTATTGTCCCGAATATGCATGAAGCAATTATTGATAGAAATATTTTTAATTATGTGCAGTACTTACTTCCAAAGAACGTGAAAAGACCAGAAAAGAAAAGATTTTATTTATTAGATGGACTTTTGTATTGTGGAGATTGTAAACATCGAATAACTATAAGATATCAAAATAAGACTGGTAGAAGCTATACGACTTGCGATTATTATAGAACATATTCAAAATATCATGTTTGCACAACGCATACAAATAATTATGAAACATTAGAAAGAGTTATTTTAGATAATATTAAGGATGTATGTATGAAGTATCTAGATAAAAAAGCTATTAAAGATTCTATAGGAAATATAGAGTTTAGTGATGATACTTTAAGTATTAAGAAACAAATAGAAAATTTGGAAATAGTGAATAATAAAATAACTGAAAATTTAGATAAAACTTACATGGATAGATTGAAAGGTATTATTGATGAATTACAGTATTTAAGAGTTAGTGAAAGCCTAAAAAAAGACATAGCAAATAATAAAGCTAGTATTGATAATCTAAAAAGCGAACAAGTAAACTCGAGTAAAATAGATAATAAAAAAATAGAAAAATACATCAATGAGTTTTTATCACTAGATAATCCGACAAGAGAATTAATCATAAATTTAGTTGAAAAGATCTATGTCTATCAAGATAAAACGATAGATATTATATTTACATTTAGTAAAATTTAGTGTAGAATAATCGTTATTATTGGGAGGTACAATATTATGAATTGGATAGATAAAACAGATGATTTTGAAACAAGAGATTGGAAAGATAAGCATTTAATTCAATGTGAAATTTTAGACGATAAAATAGAAGTTAATTTATATTCATGCGCAGATATAAACAATTATGAAATATATGTGAGTTATGGAATAATGTATGGTATAGTTTATGCACATAAAGATAATGCCGAAGCATTAAGAGAAGAAATAAAAGAAGTTATATATAATGATTATATTACAAATGGTTATAGTGACGATATGCCTAGTGATGATTTTATACATAAGTTTAGTGAAAAATATAATATTTGTATTCCAAATGATATATTTTTTGATGAAGAAGAATTTATGAAAAAAATGATGGAATTCATGGATAATTTTAATCTATAATACTACATAAAAAAGGTATCAGGTGATACATTATATGGTATAGCGCGAAAATTTGGTATTTCAGTTGATGAATTAAAAAGTTTAAATAATTTAAAAAATAATACTTTAAGTGTTGGTCAAAAATTAATAATTTCTTCATCTAGTACGGAAAAAGCTAAAACATATACAGTTATGAAAGGTGATACATTGTATGGTATTGCTAATAAATTTGGCGTATCAGTAAATGACTTAAAATCTTTAAATAATTTAAATAGTAACACTTTATCAATTGGTCAAGTTTTAAAAATACCTGATTCAAGTAATAATAAATTAACATATACAGTTAAAAGTGGTGATACACTATATAGTATAGCTAGAACTTATAATACAACAGTAGATAAAATAAAAGAATTAAATAATTTAAAAAGTAATACTTTAAGTATTGGTCAAACTTTAATTTTACCTAATTAGGGGCTAATATAGACTTTTTTTGATTAAAAAATAAAAATATTTCTCATAATATACTTGGTGATAATATGCCCAATATAAAAAATAATATTTCTTTTGGACTAGTTAATATTCCGGTTGTAATGAATCCAATAATTAAAAATAATGATACTTCTTTTAATCAATTACATAAAAGTTGTTTACATCGAATTAAGTATGTTAAATATTGTGAACATTGTAAAAAGAATATTAAAGAAAAAGATATTATCAAAGGTTATGAATATGAAAGAAATAAATATTTAACTTTTTCTAAAGAAGAATTAGATAAATTAAAACCAGAAAATGAACATGAAATAGATATTGTTTCTTTTATTGATATTAAAGAAGTAGATCCCACTTATTTTGAAAAGAGTTATCTATTAGATGTTGAAAAGAAAAATAAAGCCTATAACTTGTTTTGTGAAGCTTTAAAAAAGGTGAAAAAAGTCGCTCTAGCTAAAACAGTTATTGGCAGTAAATTCTATTATTGCATTTTAAGATTTACACCCTATGGTATAGTTATGACTACTTTATTTTTTCAAGAAGAGGTATTACTACCTGAAAAAGATACTATAGATAAAGTAGATGAAAAAGAACTTGCTTTAGCTATCAAAATTATTGAAGAAAGATCCGGTAAATTTGAACCAAACAAATATCAAGATGAATATCAAAATAATATTAAAGACGCTATTGAAGACAAATTAGATGGTAAAAGTGTTAAAAAAGTAAAAAAGAAACCAAAACAAAAAGTCAGTGATTTAATGGAAGCCCTAGAAAAGAGTCTGAAGAAAAAATGAATATATGGAAAAATAGAGATTGGCAACCAATGTTACTAAAAGAAATTGATGAACCATTTGATTCAAGTAATTACATTTATGAAATGAAATTTGATGGCATAAGAGCTATTGTATTTGCTACTCCAAATGAAGTAGTTATACAAAGTCGTAATAAACAAGATTTAACTTATTTGTTTCCAGAATTACAAGAAATAAAAAACTTAGTTAAAGGAAAAGTTATCTTTGATGGTGAAATAGTAGCATTCGATAAAGATAAACCATCATTTAATAAATTACAACAAAGAAATAGATTAAAAAATAAATTAACAATAAAAAGTCAAAGTATCGATAATCCCGTTGTCTTTGTTTGTTTCGATATCTTATATCAAGATGAAGACTTAACTAATTTAACTCTTATAAAAAGAAAGAAAATTTTAGATAAATATTTAGATAATGACGTTTTTATTAAAACTAAATATATTAATGAAGAAGGAATTAATTTGTTTAAGAAAATTAAAAAACTTGGTTTAGAAGGAATTGTTGCTAAAGATAAAAATAGTACTTATGATATTAATGAAAGAAGTAATAACTGGATTAAGATTAAAAATATTAAAATGGAAGATTTTGTAATTGGTGGATATACCAACAATAAAAATAATACAGTATCTTTAATTTTAGGAGAAAAGCGCAATAATAAATTATATTATGTAGGTAAAGTAGTAATGAGTAAGAAAAAAGAATTATATGAAAAATTAAAAAAATTTAAAAATAAGAAATCTGTTTTTGCTGATTATAATGAACAAGGTATATATTATATAGATGATAATATTATATGTGAAATAGAATATTTAGAAAGAACAAAAAGCAATCACTTAAGACATCCTGTATTTAGAAAAATTAAAGAATAATTATTAAAATATTGGCAATAATAAGAATGGTGATATTATGGAAGAAAATATAAATGCTTTAGATGAAATTCATAAGGGGACTACAATGGGTATTGACGCTATTAACTTTATAATGGATAAAGTAGAAGATAATAGTTTAAAAGAAGTATTAGAAATTGAACTGGATGATTATAAAAAGATAGCTAAAGATATTGAAAAAATATATCCTAAATATAATGAAGGTAAACCTCATAGTACATCTTTAGGTAATAAAGTAATGACTTGGTATGGTATAGAGATTAGAACATTTAATGATAAGACTAATTCTAAAATAGCAGAGTTATTACTTCAAGGTGTTAATATGGGTATTATTGAAGGAAAGAAAATATTAAATAAAAAGAAAATGGATAATAAAGTAAGTTCAATTGTTAAAGCCTATGTTGATATGCAAGAAAAAGCAGTTGAAACCTTAAAAAAATATTTATAGCCAACATTAATTTGTTGGTTTTTTAATTGCAATAAAATAATTATTATGTTAGAATAAACTCTACAAGAAAGAAGGATACATAGTGACTGTAGAGGAAGAAGAAAAAATTAGAAAACAAGATAAACAATTATATGATTTAAATAAAAATAAAGATTTTTTAAAAAAATATAAAGAAATGATTAAAAATGGTTATGATCCAATATTAAGTATTGATGGAATGCAATATTTACTTGATTATATTGTTAGATGGTATGAAATTAAATATCCGGATGTAGAACTTCAAGAATATATGGAAAGGGTAGGTGAATATGCCGTTAAACCTATTGCGCCTTATATGGATACGAAACAATTATTATCTCGTCTTAGTGATCGAATGGTAACTTTTATGAGAAGACTATATCGAGGATGTGCTGGTGGTTATAGAAGACTTGTTAATGCTCAAGGTGAAGAAATCGGAGGATATGGCGTTATTGCTATAAATATTGGTAAAGATAGTTGGAAAAATGTTTATGTAAATACAACCAATGGCTTAGTTGAATATGATCAAGAAATTTATGACTATTTTGGTTATCGTAAAAATGATGAACTTTATATATATGAATTAGCTAATATAGATAAAAGTAAATATAATATTGAAGAACTTGAAAAAGTTACTAAATTATCTCAAGACGATTGG
This sequence comes from uncultured Bacilli bacterium, assembly GCA_947627915.1. GTDB lineage: Bacteria > Bacillota_I > Bacilli_A > RF39 > UBA660 > SIG200. The sequence continues at coordinate 32,577 of CANQXT010000006.1, read as the reverse complement.
GATTTATGTAATGACTTAATGTATTTTACAGCATTAAAAATGATTTATTCTGATGATACAGTACTTAATTTAGGAATTAAAAGAACTAAAATATTTCTTGAAGAAATTCAAAGAGATTTAAATATTAAATTTATAGAAAGTAAAATAGAAAATCTTATAGATAAAGAATTGCCTAATGTAAAAATAAAAAGTATGTTAGTTAATGATAAGAATAAAGATTTATTAGATGAACCTAAAAAATTAGTGCTAGAAAATAAACCTAAAAAAGTAGTAGTTAAAAGAAAAAATGATGAGAGGAAATAATAATGAATCAAAATATCATAGATTTAATAGATAAATTGAAATTAAATTATAGTGGTTACAATTATGAAAATTTCGAATTCAATAATCAATCAATATTAATAATTGATACAATTATGAAAAATAAAATTATTGAAATAGATTATTTACTAGATGGCTTTATTTCTTATTCTAATAATACTAAAAATTTAGAAAAATTAACTTTATTTTTAAAATATTTAAAATATTATTATCCATATTCATATAATATAGATAAAGTTATGAAAAATATTAATTGGGATGAAATTAATGCAAACCAAATATTAAAATTTTATAAGAATATAGACTATGGATTACAAATATTAATTAACAAAATAGAAATTGAAAAAAATGATTATAGTGCTGTCCATTTACTAGAAATAGTGAATTTTTCTCTACTTAGTAAAAATAAACTTGATATACTTGAAAATGTTATTTTAACAAGTAAAAGTTATAGTAATATGATTTCTTATATAAATATTTTAATGAAGAATGAAGATAAAATGGAAGATGCTTATCAAAGAATTGAAAACACAAGATTAACTATTATAAACTTAAATTCACCATTGGCTATTTATGAATATGTATTGAATTTTAAAACTACTAGTTTTGAAATGGAAAAAATTATTCTTGAAAAAGCTGATATTGTTATTACTTTAAGATATATACGTTTAGTCAACAAGCCATATAATCCGCAAGCATTTATTAATAAATTAAAAAAAGAAAAAGTTAGAGATAAATATGGTGATGTTCAATTAGAAATAGAAATGGCTATTACGCATTTAAACGCTATTGATAAAATTTGTGTTGATTCATTTATTGAATCAATAAATGAATCAAATTTAGAAAGTAATGAAAAATTAATAAGAAAATATCGAGAATATTTTAAGAAGAAATAATCTAATTATAATATAATAAAAATCTGTAAGAAAGAGGAACACTTATGTTAAATGAAGATGAAATTAAAAAGCAAGACAAAAAATTATATATATTGAAAAATAATAAAGAATTTTTAAAAAAATTCAAAGAATTACTTAACAATGGATATATACCAGTTTTAAGTACATATGATATGCAACAATTAATAGATGATATTACTAATTGGTATAAAATAAAATATCCAAATAATGAAATTAGCAGAGGTTATCGAATTGATGAAGATTTAATTGTTGAACCAATTGCTAAATATATGGATACAAAACAATTGTTATCACGTCTTGGAAGTAACGCTAATATTTTTCTTCATAATTATTATCGTTCATCAAATGGTTTTTCTGGAACAACAAAAGATATGAATGGAGAAGAAGTTAATAATGATTATATTTTACCTATTTATTTAGGTGTTGATTTTAGTGGATTACATAGAATTGCCTATATAAGTAGTAAAACTGGATTAATAAATGATGTTACAGAATTGAGTACTGATTTATACCATAAAAGTATTACTGATTTATTAAAATTAGATGAAGGAGAATATAATCTTGATAGTTTAAAAAAATGTATTTGGCAACACAAGTCAACTGATAATTTAAGAAGAGAAATTCTAGAATTAACGGCATTAAAAATACTTTATTCAGAAACAAACCCTGTTATAGGATTTGAAAGAGCTAATTTATTTTTAAGAGAAATGAAAGAAGATTTAAATATTCCAGTAAATCAATTAAATGCTAATATTTTATATCCAAATAATAGTAGAAAATTGACTAAATAAATATTTTTAGGACACTTATTGTGTCTTTTTAATTACCAAAAATTTCTAAATATATTTTGCAAACAAATGTTTACTTTTTAAAAATAATAAGTTATAATTAATAAGGGTGATAGCAATGGAATTAAAAGAAAAATTAACTATTCTCGCAGATTCAGCAAAATATGATGCTTCTTGTTCATCAAGTGGCAGTACAAGAAAAAGTAGTGGCAAAATAGGTAATGTAGCATACTCTGGAATTTGTCATTCTTTTGCTAGTGATGGAAGATGTATTTCTCTTTTAAAAATTCTTTTAACTAATGCATGTATTTTTGATTGTAAATATTGTATTAATAGAGTAAGTAATAATGTTAAAAGAGCAATGTTTACTCCGGAAGAAATATGTGAGATAACCATTAATTTTTATCGTCGAAATTATATTGAAGGATTATTTTTAAGTTCTGGGATTATTAAAAGTCCAGATTATACAATGAATTTATTAATTGAGACAATATCCCTTTTACGTCATAAATATCATTTTGGTGGTTATATCCATTGTAAAGCAATACCTGGTGCTAGTGAATATTTAGTTAAAAAACTGGGCTTACTTGTTGATAGACTTAGTGCCAATATTGAACTACCAACAGATAATGGTATTAAATTACTTGCTCCAAATAAAGATAGTAAAAATGTCACAAAAATAATGCAATATGTTAAAGATAATCGTAGTCAAAAATTTACTCCAGCAGGTCAAAGCACCCAAATGGTAATCGGCGCAACTAAAGAAACGGATTTAGATATAATGAAAAAATGCGATGATTTGTATCAAAAGTATCATTTAAAAAGAGTCTTTTATTCAGCTTATATTCCAGTAAATAATGATAAATTTTTACCTAGTCTAAAAATACCACCATTAAAAAGAGAAAATCGTTTATACCAAGCTGATTGGTTACTTCGCTATTACAATTTTAAAGTTGAAGATATATTAAGTATAGATAATCCCAATTTTAATGTCTTACTGGATCCAAAAGCTGATTGGGCACTTAGACATATGAATGAATTTCCAAAAGAAATTAATACTTGTTCATATAATGATTTATTAAAAATACCTGGTATAGGTGTAACATCTGCTAAAAGAATAATAACATCGAGAAAACATTTTAAAATAACTTTTAAAGATTTAAAAAGAATGGGTATTGTTTTAAAAAGAGCTAAGTATTTTATAACTTGTAATAAAGAGTTTTATATTGATAAAGAATTATTAAATAAAAGATTTATTGAAAGTAATTTAGTTTTAGAAGAAAAAATAATAAAAGATAATAGAATGGAGCAATTAACATTATTCTGATGAAAAAGGTAGATTATATCTATATTTATAATGGTAATTTTATTACTCTCTTAAATTTAATAAGAGAATTAATTAAACATAAAATAATACCTTTAAATATTAAAGATAATAGTTATAATGCTAATCTTTTTGATAAACTAGTTACTTTAAAAATAAATGAAGATGAAGAGATAATTAAAAATATAATTGATAATTTAGGAATAAATATTTTTAATACAATATATAAATTATATTTATCAAACCATAATAATAAAGAATTATTGATTTATTATTTTACTATATATAGTATAAAATATCACAATAATATTTATTATATGCGTAATATACCTGTAATTAATGAGTGTTTAAAAGTAGGTAAGTATGTACAAAATGAAAATCATAAAATAAAAGGATTTTTAAGATTTAAAGAATTAAAGAATAATATTTTATATGCTGAAATAAATCCTGAAAATAACATTTTACCTCTTTTAGTAAAACATTTTAAAGAACGTTTAAAAAATGAATATTGGTTAATTAAAGATGTTAAAAGAAATATAATAGCAATTTATGATAAAAAAGATATTATTCTTAAAAATTGTGAAGATATAAAAATAGAATTAAATGAATATTCCAATAAGGAAATGAAATTTGAAGAGTTATGGAAAGAATTTTATCAAACTATTGGGATTAAAGAAAGAAAAAATGATAGATGTCGTATGAATTTTATGCCAAAAAAATATTGGCAATATATATTAGAAGTGAGTGATGAAAGATGAAAAAAGTAGTAAGTAATGATGAACTAAGAGAAAAGATGACTAGTGCTATAGATTTATTATGTGATACAGTAAAAACAACATTAGGTCCAAAGGGTAGTAATATTATAATTGATCATTCAGCATTTAACCCTTTTATAACCAATGATGGTGTTACTATTGCCGAAAATATTGAAAGTGATGATGAAGTAATTAATACCATTTTAACATTAGCTAAAGAATCATCAATAAAAACTAATGAATTAGTAGGGGATGGAACAACAACAACTTTAGTTTTATTACAAAGTATTTATCACGAAGGTATAAAATTAATTAATAATGGTATTAATCCAATTATTATAAAGAATGAATTAAGTAATTATTTAAAGATAGTAGAAGGAAAAATAAAAAAAGAATCTTGGCAAGTAGGTAAAGAAGAATTAAAAAAGATAGCTACTATAGCTGGTGGTAGTGCTGAAATAGGAAAAATTATTTGTGATGCTTATTTAAAAGTTAAGGATAAAGATAAAATTAAAATAAAAGAAGGAAACTATAATACAGAAGTTATATATAAAAAAGGATACGTTATTGAATCAATGATATCTCCTTATTATTTTCAAAATAAAAAATGTATTGAATTAGATAATCCATATATTTTGATATTTAATTCTTTTCTTACAGATATTGAAGATATATCTAATATCATAAATTTTGTTGTGGATAATAAAAAAAGTTTAGTTATTTGGGCAGAAGATTTCAGTGATAAATTTAGTAATGATCTTGTTAGTTTGAATTTACAAAATAATTTGGATATATACCTTTTAAAGATACCCGGTTATGGTATTGAAAAAATAAATGTTATTAACGATTTATGTTTAATTAGTAAGTCAGAATTAAATAATATTAATGTTGAAAACTTAGGAGTTATCAACAATATTAAAATAAAAGAAAATGAATGTCTTATTAGTTTTGATAAAGAATTAATTACTAATAAAAGAATAAAAAATTTAAGTAAAGGTTTAATCGAAATTAATGTTGGAGCATTAACTACAACCGAAAGAAGAGAATTAAAGATGCGTTATGATGATGCTAAAGAAGCTATTTTTTCTTCGCAAAATGGAGTATTACTTGGAGGAGGTGTTACTTTATATAAGATAAGTGAAGAACTTAAAGAAGATAATAATGCTTCTAAAATATATAAAAATGCTCTAAAAAAACCTTTAGAGCAAATAATAAGTAATGCTGGTCTAAATAACAATATTATAAGTAAGATAAAAGAAAATAATTATGATATTGTTTATAATATTTTAACAAATAAATATGAAACTAAAGAGAATACGATGGTTTTAGATACTTTAGATATAGTCTTAAGTTGTATCAAAAATGCAACATCTATTGCCAGTATGCTTCTTTCTACTACTAGTCTAGTTATTAATGAATATCAAAATAATATGAATAAAATAAATGATTATAACGAATTATAATTAGTTATTTTATCATATAGTTTATAAATATATTGAATACCATTTTCTAAGAAGAAATAATGTTTAATATAAAAGATAAGAAATATAATACCAATAAAAAATGGTATTAAAAAGATAGGAGATATCATACCAAATCCCATAAAAGTTAAAGTAAATATAACATAGAATAATGTTACTAATAGATGAATTAATCTTTCATGTTGAAAATCATTAATTTTTTCTCGAATTAACTCTATTTCTTTAGAAGTAAACTTATGATTTTCAGCTATTTCCTTTTCTAATTTTTTTATAAATTCTTGTAAATATTTTTTCATATTATCACCTTTTTATATTGTCCTCTCTTTTAATACTTTCTAATTCTTCTATACGCATTTTATAATATTCTATTTGGCCTTGGAAATATTCTAAATTACTTTTAATATTTGTTATATCTAAATCATTTGGATTAGTCGTTTCTAATAATGCTAAAGATTCAGTTAAAGCTTGAGGATATTCATTAAAGTCACAACCAATTTGTTCTTTAAAATATAAATAATTAGTCGAAAGTTCTTGCTTTAAATCAACTATTTTTTCATTTATATTTTTAATATTTACTTCATTTTCTTTTATTTCATCTTTTAATTTAGCTATAGTCTGTTTTAATTTTTTTAATTTCAATAGGAATAGAAAGAATACTTTTTTGTATTTTAATTGTTCTTGTTCTGTTTCTGTTAATTTACTTTTTAAAATATTATTTTTATCTTTCCATTTTCTTTTGCTATCTTCTTCTTCATTAATTTCTTTTGTTAATCTTTTTACTTCATTATCTGCTAATTCATATTGATATTCACTATCAGTAATTTTTTTAGCTTTTTGATAATTATTTGCTAAATTTTGTGTTTCTGTTAATTTTTGTTTTAAATTTTCTTCTGTTTCTAACATTTCTTGTAATCTTGTTTGTATATCCATTTGTTTATCTGCTATTTTAGTTGTTAATATTTGATTAATATTTTTAAAGTTAATAGTATCTAAATTATTAATTTCAAATACCATTTTAGAATCAATTTTAATAACAGTATATAATTTGATAAAATCTCCTAAATTAGGAATAATATTGTTTAAAAAATCAGTTGGTAAATCTTTTAAGTAATAATATAAATCTTCATAAATTTTTGGATTATAAATTTCTCGTTTAAAAATATATTCAATATTAGTGTAAAAGTTTTTTAATAAAATATATTTTAATGTTTTATCATCATATCCCTTTTTATCTAAATCTTTAAAATTTGTCATAGTAATATATTCTTCATTTTCTTTATATATTTTTAAAATATCTTCTTCAGTATAGTCACCTTGTTTTTTTAATGCCATAAACTTTTCCCAAAATAATCGAAAACGTAAATCACGATGAGTACTAGCAGAATAATAATGATTATCAAATTTTTCTATTATTACATCAATAAGATGAGAACAATTTTCTAAATTATCATTTGTTAATAATGTTTTATCTACCTCTACAAAAGGTAAATTAGGAAAACTTTTATGTAATTTAAGGGCGTTAGTATAATTAGAGTTTAAGGTTTTACTTCCATCAGTAATACAAAATATACCAATTGGATTAAAACCATCAGTTACGATTTCTGAATAAACTTTGAAATTAATCTTATTTTTTTTATTTTCTTTTTTTAAATCTAAACATTCTTTTATTATTTTTTCTGGTGTATCAATTAAAGGAATAGAAGAGTAAAAAGCAATATTTTCAACATCTTGAGCATCATTATCAACGTGCATATCTTTACTTTTAGCCCCAACTATATTAACAGGTGCAATAATAAAACCATATCCACCATGATATGTATCAGTTAAATCATTAGTCAAAAGGGAATTTGAAACAAATCGTGAATGAAATGGGGTATTAAATTCTGTACTATTAGTACTATGTCCTAAAAAATAAATAGGTTTATTATTTTTAATGTCATCTTCTATATCTTCTGGTTTAGTAATAAATTCAGCCCAATGATTGGTTATTATTAAATTTATTGAATTTAATATTTTTTCCATTTTAGCAATATCAAGATTATTTAAAGCTTGTTCATATTCTATATTAATTTTACTTATTTCTTCACTAGAAGATAAATACTTTAAATTTTCTAATAAATTATCTTTTGCAGTTAATAAATCTCTTGCTTTATAGCATAAAAATTTATAATTATTTATTTCTATAGTATAATTAATTATTGGTTCAATATCTATTTCTCCATCAAGATAACTATATAATAAAGCATCACTTATAGAGTTGGTATCTTTAATAGATGATATAGCATTTTTAAATTTGGATGCTGTATTAAGATAATGTTCGTTGGTTTTAGCATCTAATGTAACATCATTAGAAGTAACTAGACAATACCTAGCATGATGAATTAATTTTTCAAATAAAGTTGCAAATTCATTAACTGATAAATCATAAAAATCCCTATCTTCATTAATTTTATTATTAAGTTCTAAAGGAATATAACTATTATATCTTCTGAAAATAGTAGATATTTGTTGTATAGTATTTTTATCTACTCTAATATAAGTATGTATTTTATATTTTGTATTTTCTTCTAATATTTTAATAGCACTCATATTTTATTCCTCAATCATAATTATAAAGAAAACAATTCTAAAAATCAATTTACATACAGTAAATAATTACTTTTAAAAAAAGCAAATCATTTAGTCATCTATTTGCTTAATATTTATTTTAGTATATTATTTTTCTCTATATTCATAATTGTTTTAAATTATTGGAGATTTTTTTCAGCTTTTGTGTTAAAATATTAATTACAATTTATAACTTTGAGGGGGAATTGTTATGGAATATGAAGTTCAACAAAAAATCAATAAACTATCAAAAATGTATAATTATTCTGAAAGTAAGACAGCCATTAAAATATTATCTTCAATGACCGAAAAAGAAAAACAAATCGTTTTATCTGATTCAATTGTGCAAGAAACTATTTTAAAAATTGATGATGTTGATGTCTTAAGAACTATTTTTAGAAAAAGTCCTGCATTTTTTCAAGAAGTAATGTTTGAAAATGAAAAGATTCAAGATATATTAGTATCTCCAAGAAAATCTTTAAGCAGAAAGGAATTATTTACAAATTATAATAAAAAAGACTATGTATTTTCTAATGATGATTTAAGGCAATTAGAAGTTTTTCTCTATTCAATTAAAAGTCCTAAAATTTATGAACAATTAATTGAAAGTAAATTTTTTCAAAGAATTATAGCTCTATGCTATGATAAACAATTAAAAAAATCTTTTTTTAAAGGAATTGATGAAGTTAAATTGTTTAATAATATAATATCTGATGATGAAATTTTTAAGACTAGAGCTAATAGAAGAAGAAATATTTTAAAAATATTTAACAATGTCAGTGATCATATTTTGTTATCTGATGATTATAATAAAATTATTGTTAATCCAGTAGATTTTATTAGAAGCAAAAGATGGAGTTCAAGGGAGTATGAAAAAGTTTATGTTGATAAAAGAACTTTATCTTTGTTTTCGAATGAAATGATAGAAGAACTTTTAGAATTTGAAAATATTGATAATGAGTTTATAAAAGAATGTTTAAAAAATGATATTTTGTTAAAAATTAAAAGTAATGATTATGATTTTAATAAAATATTTTCCAATCTATTAACTGGAAGTTATAATTGTTTTAGTGGCCTTACTTGTGTGTATTTTAGAGTGTTAATTGAAGAATGTGAAAAAAATGAAGTTATTAAGAAAAAATTTATTGATTTTATATATGGGATTTTATGTAATACACAGGGATTAAATGAAAATGAGATAGAAGTTATTAAAAAGGAATTATATGAAAGAATATTATTAAATAATATATCAAAATCAGATTATAGAAAATTATTTTATTCACCAGAGCCTTTAAAAACTATTTTTTATTTAAGATTTGCAAAAACATCACGAAGAATGGATTATCTAAATGGTATATCATTGAAACAAATTATGTATTTAAATGTCAAACATATTAATCAAATTATAAAATTACTAGATTTGGAAAATGAAGATGAAATATCAAATACTTATTCTTATTCTATAAAATTATATTTAGTTTTTGGATTAGAAAGAACATTAAAAATTTTAAATGGTGATTATGGTAATTTAAATAGGTCTTTCTTTGATAATGTAAGTGCTTTAAATGTTAGTAAGGTAAATTTAGTTAAAGAGGGTAATAAGTATATTCCCGATATTTCAAAAGAATTTATAGGATTTATGTTTGCTAATCAAAGAAGTAATCATTTTATGTATATGCTAAATAATCCAACAAGTAACCTAAATGAATATTGGAGTTATTTATATAATAATTTTAATGAATTAAAAGAAAAATGTCATAATGTGATAACATTAAAAAAATTAAACATAATATTCAAACAATTATCTCCATCTAGAGATATTAGTGATGTATCTCCAGATAATTATAAATTAAATGACAATGACATATTAAATGATGTTTGTTTAGGTAATAAGACAAGAAAATCTAATGAAGAAATTTATAAAATCTTATTAGATATATATGAGAAGATGAAAAAGAGGACAGAGTCAAGTATTCCTTATATAAAAGGAGAAGCTTCAAATGGCTATTTTTATGAAATGATGAAATTAAATGATCCTATTGCCTTTACTTTAGGTTATAAAGGTAATTGTTGTATAAGAATAAATGATATAGCTCATAATCATTTGTTACATGCAACTTTATGTAGAAATGGTAGAATATTGTTAATTTATGATGAATCTCATAACTTAGCGGGCTTCGTACCATTAAAAAGAAATGGCGAGGTATTGATTGCAAATAGTATAGAATGTTTACATAAAAAGAGAAATGAAAAAGCTATAGAAGCATTTTCTGAAGCAGTTAAAGATATAGTATTAGCATCACAATCTAATACTTTAGAAGTATCACCAATAAATCTCGTTTGTATTGGAACTGAAGCTTATGCTAGATCAACTGGAATTCCTTTTCCTAATGATATAACAACACCTACTATATATGAAAAAAATGATCCAATATATGAAAATACTGATTCATATCATAGTGATTTAACAATTATTTATAAAAATCCAGAATTAGATTTACATAATATAAAATATGGTAATCCTAAATGTAGTTATCAAGATCCAAGAAACTCAATATTATCTTGTGATTTTCAAAATTCATCAGATGCAGAGAAAGAAAAAGCGTTAAAAATAATAAATGCTGTAAGATATGCTAACACTGATTTAGAAAAATTAGAAAACTTTAGATTATGTGATAGATTTGGAATAAGTTATTGTGTTTTTAATGAAGACTGGTATATTTTAATTACTTATGATGGAAAAATTTATAGTGAATATTTAAAATATGATGAAAGAGCTGAAAAAGAATACAATATTACTTTAATAGAATTTAGAAAGCAATTTGAAAAAAAGCCACAAAATAATGATGCTAAACTTGTTAAAAGATTAAAAAACATTAATTAAACAAGATAAAGGTAATATGGATAAATTAAAATAATATAAAAAAAGAAATAGTATATTTTTTATAATACATAATAACTTGGTGTCTCTATATATTATTAACTTTTTTATTAATATTAACATATATCAAAATGATTAATTAAGTATAAATAATGCCAATCAAATGATTGGCATTTACAATGCTCGAAAAAGTTCGAACAGAATTATCTAATGGAGCGATTATTAAAAGAGTTATGCACACTTTATAATAAATTAATAATGCAAATACTATTTAGTTTGCAATATTTTAACAAATTTTATTAGGAAATTTAATAGGTAATATAGTATAATGGATTTAGTAATAATTTAATATATGAAACGATAGACATTGTTGAAAATTTAATAATTTAGACGAATTTGTTAAATTAATACTATATAAATACAAAATAAATATTGATACATTGTTTGATAAAATTTGAGGTGAAATAATTATGCTAAAGAAAGATATTTTAGATTTAATAAACAGTTTTGAAGCAGAAACATGGAAATATAAAAATAGCGATAATTTAGATAATGATATGCAGTACATTTATTCTGTTGAAAACGAAATAAAAAAAGTAAATGAAGAAAATCCAAAACCATTATATGACAAGTTAATAGCATTGATTGGAATGATTAGATTTAAATATGGTTTTGAAAGTGTAGCAGTAAACACCAATCCAGAGCTTGAAAATCTAAAAAAAATAATTGAAGATATTTCATTAAATAGTAATGATATAATTAATCAATATAACTATGTATCTACTGTGTATAACAATTATATTAGTAGAATAAAAAATATAGATTTTATTACGAATAAATATTTAGATATTCAAGAGAAAGAAGGACTATATTTAGCAGTTGAATCTTTAAAATCATTAATTTCCAATGATGAATATAGGCGATTATTAAATAGTAATCAAATTAATGAAATAATTAAAGATTGTATTAGATTAAATAATGGTGTTGTTAATATTGCAACACTTGAGTCAAAGTATAAAGAAATTATAAAGCAAATATGGGAGCATTCGTTGTCAGATAAAGTGGATGAGAATGGAAATTTTAGAATGCTCTTTTCAAATATCTCCAATGATTTTGATTTAAGACGACAAGCTGATAGATTAATTAATAGAGAAGATCAATCATCTTGTAGTATGATTAGTTCTAATTTTATAGCAACTTATCAAGGTGAAACTAGAAGAATTGGTTTTATATATCCAAGTGATTCAAATATAATTATGGCTAGTGCATATGATCTTGGCTCTAATGTTTTTGGGAATGGTTTAATTAATAAGGAAAAAGGAACGACTCTAGCTACTCCACAAATTCTTGAAAGAATAGGGAGATTAAGAGCAGTTAAAAATGGTGAAGATATATATTCATCAAGTTGTTATAATGAAGTACTTGTTAATGCTAAACCTTGTGGAATAGTAATGATTGGATTAGGCGAAAATGATTTGAATATTGACTATCAAGAAGCAAAAATGCTTTCTTTACAAATGAATTTACCACTACATTATATAGATACTATGCAATATAAAAATGATTTATCAGAAGTTGATAAATACTATATAGCATTTCATTCAATAATGTCTTATTTAGGAATGTCTAGAGATGAATTAGCAAATCAAATAGAACAAAATAATTGTTATACAGAAATAGATAATCTCATTAATATTTATAAAGACCAATTAGCAGAAATTTTTTTGACTTTGAAAAAAGAAGGAAATTTAAATAAAGATAATATGTGTCAAATAATGAGTAATATAATAAATGTTTCTAAAGTTAATTATAACAGTAGATAATGTATAGTATAATTTTAATAGGTTATAAAGTGTTTGGAGCAATTATATAAGATGTAGCAAGATCTCATTATGAAATAAAGAATATTATTATAAAAATTTTTATCAATTTATTTATCAATTTTTCGGCAACAAAAAAATCATCTCTAAATAGAGATGAAATATATTTTAGTCCGAAAAGTTCGAACAGAATTATCTAATGGAGCAGGTGATGGGAATCGAACCCACGTTAATAGCTTGGAAGGCTATAGTTCTACCATTAAACTACACCTGCATTTAAAGCACAAGTAAATAATACCAAATTTTAGGCAGATTTGCAACAAAATTTGATAATATTTTGAATAATTGTTATAATTGTGCTAAATGAAACTAAGGAGATGGTAGAACTATGCCTCAAGCTAAAAGATGTAAAAATATAAATGGTTTAAATCAAATAATGATTGATATAAAACCAAAACGTTCCCTAGGAGAAGTATACATTGATCAAGAAATGGATGTTACTAATTTTGTAAATTATATAAAAAAATTAAAAGAAACAGAAAAAATAACTTATTTTCATGCTTTTTCAACAATGGTTGGTAAAGTATTATATAATAGACCTCTTTTAAATAGATATATAAGTAATCGTCATATGTATGAACATAATGACGTTACTATATCATATGTAATGAAAGTAAGTTTTGAAGATCTATCTAAAGAAGTTATGGTAGTAATGCCTATATTAGAGGATGATAATATTTTTAGTATTAGTAAAAAAATAAAAGAGAAAGTTGAAAATGTCCGTAGTAAAAATGATAGTGGGATTGGTGCTAATAATGCCATTAATATTTTAAGTAAACTTCCCAATATTTTAAGAGTACCTATTGTTGGTTTATTAAAGTTATTTGATAAATATCAAATATTACCAAGTTCATTAATAAAGGATAATATCTATTATAGTAGTATTATAATATCAGATATTGGTTCTCTTCATTGTGATGGAATATATCATAATATTACTGATTTTGGAACTTGTTCTAGTTTAATTACTATTGGGGAAATTAAAGAAGTTAAAGAAAATAACAAAACTAAATATTATTGTGATTTTGGAATTACAATGGATGAAAGAATAGCCGATGGATTTTATTTTATCAAATCAATTCATTTAATGCAACATATTCTAGATAATCCTGAACTTTTAGAAGATAAAGTATCTAATTTAATAGAAATAGAGAAATAATATGGGATATAAAATTATTTCAAAATTAATTATTTTACTTGGTAATATATGGTTTGGTGGTAAAGTTATAGGTAAAGAAAATATTCCTAAAGAAGGAAGAGTTATTTTAGCAGGTAATCACACTGGTAATTTTGATTCTTATTTACTGTTTAAAAGTACAAAGAGGACAATTCATATTTTAGGTAAAATAGAACTTTTTAATGGTCCTTTTGGTTTTATTTTTAAAATGATGAAATTAATTCCTGTAGATAGAAAAGGTGATACAAGTATTGCTAAAAAAACTACAATTAATTTGTTAAATAAAGATGAAGTAATTGGTATATTTCCTGAAGGAACATTTCATAAAGAAGATATATTATTACCCTTTAAACCAGGAGTAATAAGTTTTGCTAGTAAAACAAATTCTTTAATTATTCCATTTGCTATAACTGGTGAATTTAAGTTTAGAGGAAATCCTACCATTAAATGGGGAAAACCAATTGATATCACGAAAATAAAAACAGATAAAATAAAATATTTAGAAAATGTTATAAAAGATTTAATCAAAGAAAAAGATTGATAAAAATTCAATCCTTTTTTATATAAAACTTCTAACTATTTCTGCATCATCTAAATGTATTTTTTCGTGACCGATAATTTGATAATCTTCGTGTCCTTTACCTAATATTAATAAAATATCATCATTATCTAACATATTAATTCCTTTGGTAATAGCTTCTTTACGATCAAATACTATTTCATAATTAGTATTTTTATTATCTTTTGTTATATCATTCATAATCTTTTTAGGATCTTCTGTTCTAGGATTATCATTAGTAAAAATAACATAATCACTAAGTTTAGTTGCAATATTACCCATTATAGGTCTTTTAATCGGATCACGATCTCCACCACAACCAATAATTGTAATAATTCTATTCTTTTTAAGTTCTGTATAAGCTAAAATAACTTTTTCTACAGCATCAGGTGTATGCGCATAATCAACTACAGCATATCCCTTTTTAACTTTATATGTTTCACATCTACCTTTTGGAGGATATATATCTTTTGTGACTTTTATAATATCTTCAATTTTAAAATCAATACTATTTAAAATAGATAAACTCGTTAAATAATTATAGATATTGAATTTACTTGTTAAATTAGTAGTAACTTTATAATTATGATTATTATAACTAAATTCTAAATTAGTATGATCAGGTAATATTTCATAGTTTAATATTTTATAATCTCCATTTAAACCATATGTTTTGTAATGTTTAGCTATTTTAAATTTTTCAGAAGCTAAATCATCGCTATTTAATAATATATATGCATCATCATTTAAATAATTAACTATTTTTAATTTTTCATTTAAGTAATTTTCCATTGTTTTGTGATAATCTAAATGATCTTCAGTTAAATTAGTAAAACCAGCACCTACAAAATGTAATCCCTTAATTCTTTCTAAAGATAAAGCGTGACTGGAAACTTCCATAACTAAATATTCTACGTCATCATTAACAGCATCAAGTAATAATTTATATAATGTTAAAATATCTGGGGTAGTATTATTAAGTTCAATATGTTTATCATTGTAATAATAACCTATAGTTCCTAAGTAGGCAGCTTTTTTACCTAATTTTTTTAAAATTTGATAAGTTAAAAAACAAGTAGTAGTTTTACCATTAGTACCGGTTACACCAATAATTTTTAATTTATTTATTTCTTTTCCATATTCACTAACTAAATGTTCATCTAAATACTTTTTAGAATCGGCTACTTTTTCATAAGGAATATCTAACTTTAAATCTCTTTCACCAACTATTTTACTAGCACCATTCTTAATTGCTTCCGAAATAAAATCATGTCCATCAACTGTGTAACCTTTGATAGCTACAAAGACTTGCCCTTCTTTAACTAATTTTGAATTTGTTTCATATAACATTTTATCACTTCCAATATAATTATATTATAACTTGATATTATTTTCCAATATTGATTGCACAAATACCTAAATATATAATATACTATAAGTAGATTAAGGTATAGAAAGGATGCATTACTTAATTGAGCGCCAGGTCTTAATTGATGACGAGGATAGTAGGTAATCGAAATATTCGGCGGGTACTACTACGGTTAAAAGTGAAATCGTTAGATATATAATAAAAAATAAAATCAACATTATAACAAAAAATATATCCCACTTAATTTTTGCTATGGAGGAAATTTTATGTGTGGAATTGTTGGATATGTAGGGAAAAAAATAAGTATCCAAAAAAGTTTAATTGATAATTTAAAAGCTTTAGAGTATAGGGGGTATGATTCATCAGGAATAGCTTATGTTTTGGACAATAAAGTAAATATAGTTAAAAAAGCAGGTAGAATAAGTAATCTTGAAGAAAATATTAAAGAAGATATTGTTAGTAATTTAGGTATAGCTCATACTAGATGGGCAACTCATGGAGATGCAACAGACATTAATTCTCATCCTCATAAAGTAGGAAAGGTTACAATTGTCCATAATGGTATTATTGAAAATTATTTAGAGTTAAAAAGTAAATTAATAAAAGAAGGATATACTTTTCAAAGTGCAACGGATACCGAAGTTGCTTGTGCATTACTTGATTATTTAAAAAAACAAAATAATAATAATAATTTAGAAGTTATAAAAGAATTTCAAACTTATATTGAAGGAAGCTATGCTTTAGGTATAATTTTTGATGATGATTTAGAAACGTTATATGCCACAAAAAATGATAGTCCTTTAATAATAGGATTAGGAAAAGAAGAAAATTTAATTGCGTCAGATGTTTCTGCAATAACTAATTTTACTAAAAAATATGTTATTATTGATAATAAAGAAATAATTAAATTAAGTAAAGATAAAGTTCTTTTCTATAATAATAAATTACAAGAAATTACTAAAGATATTTCTGAGGTAAATTGGAATATTGATAATCAAGATAAATGTGGTTATGATCATTATATGTTAAAAGAAATTAATGAAGAACCATTAGTATTTAGAAATACATTAAATGATTTTCTTAATGTTGATGATTTTTTAACTAAAATGCCTAATTTAAATAAGTATAATAAAATTCATATTGTTGCTTGTGGTTCAGCAATGCATGCTGGTTTAATTGGCAAATACATTATGGAAAATGATGCTAATATTGAAGTATTAGTGGAAGTTGCTAGTGAATATCGTTATAAAAAAGTATTTTATGATGAAAAAACTTTAGTTATTTTAATTAGTCAATCAGGGGAAACGGCTGATACAATTGCATCTTTAAGAAAAGCTAAGGCCGATGGAATTGATACATTAGGTATTGTTAATGTTGTCTCATCCACTATTGCAAGAGAAGTAGATCATATTTTGTATATTAAGGCTGGTGTTGAAGTTGCTGTTGCTACCACTAAAGCTTATTTATTACAAGTCTTAATGTTAATATTATTAAATTTAAAATTACAATATGATAGAGATTTAATTACCAAGGATAAATTACAAGAACTTTTACTAGATTTAAAAAAAACACCAAATTATTTGCAAGAATTAATAACAGATGAAAAAAAATATTCTGCTATTGCCAAAAAAATATATCAAGATGAAGATATTTTCTTTATTGGTAGGGGTATAGACTATGCTATTGGTATGGAAGGTAGTTTAAAATTAAAAGAAATATCATACATTCATAGTGAAGCATATCAAGCTGGTGAATTAAAGCACGGAACAATTTCTTTAATAAGCGATAAAACAAAAGTTATAGCAATTATAACTGATAAAGATATTTATTTAAAAACAATTAGTAATATTAAAGAAGTAAAAGCAAGAGGAGCTTATGTTATTTTAATTACTATTGATGATTTAATAAATGATTTTGAATTTGCTAATGAGATTATTAAAGTTAAAGATATAAATAAATATATTAATCCATTATTAGCTATTATTCCTTTACAATTAATATCATATGAAGTAGCTAAATTACGAAATTGTGATATTGACAAACCAAGAAATTTAGCAAAATCAGTTACGGTCGAATAAATTGACTTTAAATGTCAAATAATGATGGATTTAACTTTTAAATAAAGAGGGGATATGTTATTATTATGTTAGAGGTGTTATTATGGAAACACGAATGAATAAATACTATGAAGAAGAAGAAATTCCTACTTCTAGGACTAAAAAAAATGAAGATTTATATAAAGAAATAAATAAAAATGATATTGATAATTATGAAATAAAAAGTAATAGTACTGTTTTAGGAGAAACTAAAGCAGAAATAGATGTTGAAAAAATAAAAAAAATTTTAGATACTAAATACAATGAAATTCCCAAAAGAAAAAGTATTCGTTTAGAAGAAACAAATGAAGAAGTTGAAGAAAAAGAAATTACTAAAGAATATGATATTAATGTTGTTTTAGAAAAAGCCAAAGAAAATAAAACAGAGAATTATGAAGAAGAAAGACTAAAGAAAATTAAAAATACCCAATATGATATTTTGAATAGTTTAAATGTAGCTAAAGAAGAAAAAGAGGAAAAAGAAATTCCCAAAAGTGAAGAATTAGAAAGTTTAATAAATACAATTGCTTTTAATGAAAAAAACTCTAAAACTAATTTAGATTTAGATTTATTGAGTGATTTAAAAGGTAGTGATGATACTGAAGTGTTAGAGGGATTAAAAGAAGATCTTGATAATGTTTCAGAAATAAAAACAGAAGATAAAGAAGAAGTTAAAGAAAAAGATGAAAGTAAAGAAGAAAAAGATGATAATGAAATTACTTTAACTAATTCTTTTTATACTAATTCAAATTCTATTGCTAATAAAGATTTAGAAGAAGATACAAATTTTGCTAAAGATATTAATAATGGTAATAGTTTTATTAAAGTTGCAATTGTTTTAATTTCCCTTATTTTTGCAGTTGGTTTGGTTTTATTAATTAAAATTTTATTCTTTTCATAAAATATAATATGAAGAAGATTAAGTTAAAAACTAATAAAAAGAAAAATACAATAAATAGAATGTTTGTTGTATTTTTTTGTGCTATTTTAGGGGCAATAATTTTATTTCTAGGATATACTAAAAATAGTAATAAAAAAATAACTGTTTTAATTGATGCTAAAATTAATAAATATTTATATCAAATATTTGATGAAAAGATAACTAAAGATATAATAACTAAAGAAAATATTAATGATATATTAGAAATAACTAAAAATAGTCGGGGAGAAATATTAACCGTAAATTATAATCTAGAAAAGACTTATCAAATATTAAATGATATAGCAGTTCTTTTAAAAAAAAGCGTTAATGATTTAGAAAATGGTAAAATTAATGTTCAAACATATGATAAGTATTTAGAAAGTGGTCCCTTTGGTTTAATTTTAAATGTTCCTTTTTTTGTCACAAGTAATAATATTTTTTTAAATAGTTTAGGACCTAAAATTCCTGTTTTAGTAGCATTCAATGAAACCCTTTTAACTAATATTAAGACAAAAGTAAGAAGTTATGGCTTTAACAATGCTTTATTAGAAATTTATGTGGTGACGGAACTAAAAAAAACAATCATTACCCCACTTAAAGAAGATGAGAGTAATTTTGTTTATGATATTTTAATTGGCGCAATGGTTGTTAATGGTAGTGTTCCCTCTATATATGGTAATGGATATGAAGCAAATAGTAGTTTATTTAATCTTCCTTTAATAGAAAATGTGTGATATACTTAAAATAGGGTGAGTCGTGTGAAAACATATTTTGTAAATGAAGCGTTTGAAAAAGCAATAAATGATTATTTAGAAAGTAAAAATAAACAAGAAAGTATTTTATATAATTCTTTTTTAGTTGTAGTTATAAGAATGCTTATTAATATTTATAGTGAACTTGATATAATTAATCCATTTTCAATCAAAAATGAAGATGCTTTAGATGAAAATCTTATGAAATATGGCGCTACTATTACAGAAATTAATAATTTAAAAAGATTAATTGATGGTTTTTATAAAATATATAAAAAAAATATGAATGTAGTTGATAAAGAAGATAATATATATTTTATTGAAGTTCAAAAATGTTTAATTGACTTATTCACAATAAAAAGAGTTAATTTTGGGGTAACTGATGAAGAACAAAAGAATTTCTTTGAATTATTATATACCCCTGGTTGTCCAAATGCTTATCGTATATCTATAAATTATAAATATGCTGATGATCCATATGAAATAGCAGAATACTATAAGCAAAAATTAACTATTGATAGTAAAAAAGAAAATGTTCCAGAAAAGCAATTGTTAGAGTTTGATGTCTATAAACAATTTAATATAAGTGTTGCTGATTTAAGTAAAATGAACAATGATGAAGTTAAAAATTTAAATAAACAAATATATGATTCTTTAGATATTAGTGAAAATGCTATTAATAAAGATTATTTATTAAAAGAAAAATTGGAGGCTATATATAGAAAAAATCATCCCATTACGACAGGTAATGGTTATGTAGATATACTACTTATTATGAGTGTTATAGTTACGACAATTATGGTGATTGCTGTTGTTAGTGTTTTAGCATTTTAGGAGGGTTAAATGAATATAAAAATAAGTGATAAGGAATATGAAATCTTAAAAGATACAGGAGATTTAATAAAGACTTTAGACTTAAATGAAATAGTTACTGATTATTTTGATAACTTTGATTTTATAGTGGGAGATTTTGCATATGGTAAAGTACGTTTAAAAGGATTTTATAATAAAGAAAATAAGAATTGTAAAGAACATAATAATATAGATAATGTTGATGATTATATTCAAAATAAATGTGCTTATGGATGCAAATATTTTATTTTAAAAAAATTATAATTAGATAAAATACAATTGAAAAAACATAATTGTTTTGTTATAATGATATAGATAGTACGAAGGGATTGACTAAAAATGGGAAAAATAAAATTAAATTTGGTTTCAGGTGGAGTAGTTGAGAAACCAATCTTAAATGCGTTTAAAACAAATAATGCAAGTTATGTTGTATTAGATAATGAAATGAATGGATCTATGGGACTTCCTATTATTTTAGTTTGCAAATTAGATCAAGATAAATTAGTAAAAATTAATGATCAAGAGGAGTGGCAATTAGTAAAAGAATATTTAAAAAATATTATTGCTGGTCAAAAAGTTGAATGTATTGCTTTAAATAATGAAATTAAAGCTGATGATATTTATTATACACAATTAACTTTACCAGTACCTTCTTTTGATGCTCTTAAAAATGCTTATCAAGTAGAAACTGCTAGTAATGTAAATTCTACACCAGTTAGTGATAATCAAATTAATAATGTTATGCCAAATAATAATGTTGAAAATGTTTCTCAAAATATAGTGCAACCAGAACCAATACCTCAAGTACAACAAGTAGAACCTGTACAACCAACAGTAAATTCAACAGTAAATTCAACAGTAAATTCAACAGTAAATTCAACAGTAAATTCAACAGTAAATTCAACAGTAAATCCTACAGATACAGTAAATTCAGTATATATGAGCGCTCCAATTGTTAATCCAGAGCCAGTTAATTCTGAACCGGTATCAGTTGAACCTGTAACACCAGTAACTCCTGTGACTCCTGTAACACCTGATGCTCCAGTTAGTCCAGTTGACCAACCAGTTGTAAACCCAACAATTAATGTAGAACCAAATGTTAATCCTGTATCAAATCCTGATTCAGTTGTAAATCCAGCACAACCTGTTGATATTGCTCCACAACCAAGTGTTGAACCAAGTGTAGAACCAAGTGTTGAATCTTATGTTGAACCTCAAATTAATTTAAACCAACCAATCGTTGAACCAACACCAGTTCAAACTCCACAAGTAGATATTAATCCAATCCCTACAGTTGAAGTTGGACCAACAATAAATAATACATCTGAACCAGTAAATAGTCCTAGTTTAGAACAAACACCATTAAATACAGAAGTAAATGTTGGTGTAAGTGAACCAGTTAATAATCCGGTTATGCCAGATGTAAATATACCAAATTCCAATATAGCATCTCCAGTTGTAGAGAGTACTCCTGTTAATAATCCAACTACTGATTTAAATAATATTAATCCTTTTGCTGAACAAAAAGAAGCATTTATGCAAGCTTGTGAAAATATGTTTGATGCTTTAGTTCAAAAATTTGAAAAGGAATTAGAAAAAAAATAAAACTGAGTAAAATATTCTCGGTTTTTTTCATATTATGATATTAGGATATGAAAGAAATTATTAATTATTATTACAATTTTGATTTAGAAGAAGTAAAGGAAGAAAGCACTTATACATCATTTAAATATTATGGTGATTATTTTTATTTTGTTTTTTTTAATAGAACAGAAGATGAATTAAAAGATATTATTACTATATGTAATGAATTAAAATTTAAAGGTTTTAGAGTACACGATTTAATATATAATATTCAAGGTAATTTGTTAACTAAAATTGGGGATAATTATTATATATTATTAAAATTAAATGCTATAAAAGATGAGACTATTAATTTTATTTCAATATGTGATAATATTGCTAAATTGAAATTAAATAATGCTAATAGTAAGCTATATCGAAATAACTGGGGTAATCTTTGGAGTAAAAAAATAGATTATTTTGAATATCAAATAAGAGAATTAGGAAAAGATAAAGAAATAATTATAAATTCTTTTAGTTATTATGTTGGTCTTTCTGAAAATGCAATCAGTTATGTAAATAAAATCAATACTGTGATTGGATTAAGTGATAAAGATAATATTGTTCTTTCGCATAGAAGAATTTTTTATCCTAATACTAATCTAAATTATTTAAATCCGTTGAGTTTTATTTTTGATTTAGAAGTTCGTGATATAGCAGAATATTTAAAAGTAGAATTTTTTAACGATGAAGATAGTATTTTAGATTTGATGACATATTTAAAAATGAAAAAATTAACACCATATAGTTATCATATGTTGTATGCTCGTTTGTTATACCCAACTTATTATTTTGATGCTTATGAAGATGTTATGAATAATAATGGTGATGAGCAAAAATTGTTGAAAATTATTAATAAAGTAGATGAGTATGAAGAATTTTTAAAACAAGCATATATTGAAATAAGTAAATATACGAGTTTAGAAAGAATAGATTGGATCATAAAAAAAGAATTATAAGGGGATGTTTATAATTCCTTTAATTTCAGGTATTTCTTCTTGAAACATTTCTAATAAACCATTGTCTATTTCTTCGTTTCTTAAAAGACAATTATTGCAATTACCGGTTAATTTAATATAAAGATAATTATCTTCATATTTAATAAATTCCATATTGCCACCATCCATATTGAGATATGGGTTTATATTGGTAATCATTTCTTTTATTTTTTCTTCAATATTATTTTTTTCTTCCATAATTAATCACAACATTATTATAAGTGACATTTTTTTGGAAGTAAAGAAAAATATATGATATACTAATGGTGTAGGAGTATTTATGACAGAGGATTATAAAGTTGATGACATTATAAAGGGACAAGTTACAGGAATTGAAAAATACGGTATATTTGTTAATGTTGATCCATGGTATGACGGACTTATTCATATATCTGAAGTATCTTTTGATTATGTTAAAGATATTCATGATTATGTTAAAATTGGTGAAACAATTTATTGCCAAGTATTAGATGTTGATGAAGAAAATTTACAGTTAAAACTATCAATAAAAAATATAAATTATAAAGCTGATAATAATAATTCCCCAATTAAAGAAACAAGAAAGGGATTTTTGCCATTAAAAGAAAATTTAGATAATTGGATAGAAGAAAAAATACAATATTATAATA
Organism: uncultured Bacilli bacterium; assembly: GCA_947627915.1. Classification (GTDB taxonomy): domain Bacteria; phylum Bacillota_I; class Bacilli_A; order RF39; family UBA660; genus SIG200. The sequence goes on along the minus strand of CANQXT010000006.1, from coordinate 8,646 downwards.
AGCAAAAATGAAGTATATTTAATAAAATAGTATATTTCTTTTTTAATATTTTATAATACAATCGCATAAAAAAACTCCCATAAAGAGAGTCAACATTCAAAGTGGTGCCCAAGGCCGGACTTGAACCGGCACGAGGGTTGAATCTCGCAGGATTTTAAGTCCTGTGCGTCTACCTATTCCGCCACTTGGGCAGGCACAGTCTTAAATGTTTAAGACAATATTGATTATAATATGTTTTAGGAATAATTGCAAGTACTTTTTGTTATTTTTTTTAACTTATTATTGTTGACATATAGTTTTCTTATGTGGTATAATCTACTTGTTCTTTGGAGATGGAGGAATACCCAAGTTGGTTGAAGGGACCGGTCTTGAAAACCGGAAGGTCGGGTAACTGGCGCAGGGGTTCGAATCCCTTTTCCTCCGCCATTTATTAGAGCGTGACAATTAATATCGCGGGATGGTAGCAGTTTGGTAGCTCGTCGGGCTCATAACCCGAAGGTCGAAGGTTCAAATCCTTCTCCCGCAACCATGGTTCGTTAGTCTAGAGGCCTATGACGTCTGCCTGTCACGCAGAAGATCACGGGTTCGAATCCCGTACGAACCGCCATTCGGCTTCATAGCTCAGTCGGTAGAGCAGAGGACTGAAAATCCTTGTGTCGCTGGTTCAATTCCCGCTGGAGCCACCAGTTTAGATTATAAAAAAATCCCTAATATATGGGATTTTTTCTTTGCTTAAATTTTTAATAGTATTTTATATAAATAAAAAATCACATAAAAATGATTTTTAACGTGTTAAAACAGGTTGTTTTGAAACTACTTCATGTTGCTTCTCAACGGCATAACGCCAATCATTTATAACATTATCAAAATTATGATCGCTAACATATATAGAAGCATTTTTACTATAAATTAAATTTTTAGTTAATGATGTAATATATGTATATAAATCATAAAAATTAATAATAGCCATATTTAATGATTCTGTTAAATTCATTTTATTGTTATAGTAATTTTTAAATTCATAAACAACATTAGAGTTATATGTGTCAACATGATTTATAAATGGTAAATTTTTATCTACTAAATCATCTATAAATGCGTGAGCAGTGTTAATAGCTAGTTCACTATCATGAATACTATCAATGCTACTTATAAAACCATTTAGGCTATGAAATGCATTAGAACTTTCATTCCAAAATGGAAAGTCAATTTTAGCATCATAATTAGTTTTACTATATTCACATGAATTTAAATTACTTTTTAATAATCTACTCAAATTATTATCTTGTTTTATGTTAAGTTTCATAAATTCTAATAATTTAAGAGCATATTTACAAATTTCTAATATACTGTGTTTAGACATTATTAAATTATCTTTGGTATCTATATTTTCTAATACTTTATAAAAAGCATAGATATCTCTTTCCATTTTTAGTACTATGTTAACATGGATATTCTTGTTTATTAACATTTCAAAACATATATCATTATATTTTTTCATACTAATCCCCCTCAAAAACAATTACATATTATAGCATAATTATTTTATTTGTCAAATTTTTTTGAAGAATTAGTTTATTTAAGACGTAATTACGACTTTTTAAGTTCTTCTATTTCTTCATTAAGAGCATTGATCATTTTTTTTAACATTTGAATTGTCTCATCACTAGATAAATTATCATTTTGATTAGTATTGTTAGCATTTCCACCTGTAACAACACCAGATTGAGTGCTTTGAAATCCTTGTTGAAATTGTTTATAAGCAGCATTTGTACATAATACTTGGGCTGCTAGCATAAGCCAGTTACCTAGTGCATTCTGCTCGTTTGCGGATGTGTCGTCAATTAACAGGTAAGCAACTACTACTGCACTAGCGGTAAAAATTTTAGGAGGAACATTTTTTGGTAAAAATTGCAAAATATCCCTCCTTTATTAAATAATATGATAAATAGTAAACCACTAAATAAATAATGTAAAATATTTGACATATTTCAATTTTTATTAACATAAATTATTTACATTTTAAAAAGTGTATAATATAATCAAACTAGATAGACAAAATGTCGAATAATGTCAGAAAAAGAAGAATAGGAAGTGAATTAATGTGACTAGAATGTATAATGATTTTAAAAAAATGTCAACTCAAAGAAAATTTTGTACATATGGATTGTTAATATTCATAGTTATTGTTCTAATGATAAGTATTAAGTTTACTTATGCTTATTATAATGATTCTGATTCTTACTCAATGATTGGAGCTACAATTGGTGATTTTGATCCTGCTAAAGGTGATATTAATATGAAAATTTATAAACAACCAGCTGATTCAGATGAATATGTATTAACATATGGCGTTCCATCTGTTGGATATACTTTTGAAGATTCGAAAACTTTTTGTTATAATACAATTACAAAAGTACAAATAACTTGTAACAATAATAATACAGGAGATTGTCATTATTCTTATAATGCTGATACCGCTGATTTATCTTTAACAAGTAATCAAAAGGTGACATGTGAATTTTATTTTAAAAGAAGTATAGAAAGTGATGTTAACTTATATATGTATGTTGAAGATGATGATCATATTGATAGAATTTATAATAATAAAAATTATAGATTAGTTAACGATTACCCAACAGATTATACTTTTAATACAGGTGTTTGTGATAATAGTAAAGGTACTGTTACATGCGAGAATCAAAAATGTACTGTAACATCAACTGAAAAAAGTAAATGCCGTGCATACTTTGATAAACAAAGTACAGAATGAAAGAACTTGCTTTAAGTTCTTTTTTTTAAAAGTTTAAACTATCTATTAATACAATACGATTAATTTCTTTTAAATATGTTGAGTTATCTAATTTAGTAATAGCTACTTTCATATCTTTACCATTAGCGTGAATAATGTAATTAGTATTATCATTAATTCCTATATATAACATAACGTGTCCATCTTTATATAATAAACAAGGCATATGTTCAGAAATTATATTTAATTTTTCTTGATTACTTTTACCTTCTAAAGTGATAATTTCCCCAACACTATCTTTTTGATCGGCTGTATTCCTAGGAAAATAGAGACCAAAGGTGCGAAAAATATTTCCTATATAACTGGAACAATCTATTCCATTTTTACCTCCAAAACTATAAGGTTCATTTAAATATTTTTTAGCTTGTATAATTATATTATCAATTGTATATGGTAAATAGCCATTATTAATATCAGTACTATCAATATAGACCACTTTTTTAACGACATATCCATCTTTATCTTTAATTGGTAAAATATATTCATTATTACCTATAGAAGGTAACTTAACACTCATATCTAATACGATATCATTTACTATAATATGATTTGTTGTAATTATTCCAAAATTATTTGGATTAATAAAATAGTTATAAGTATCATCGGTAGTTAAAGCAATATTTTCTTTTTTGACCCATCCAACATAATATGGAGTTATTACAAAGTTCCATAATTTATCTTTACTCTCATGAAGTATTAAGACTGGTGTATTAACTAATAATTCTGTTTCTTGCATTTTATCATGAATTGTAACATTTAATTTATCATAAATACATTTATCACTAGGAAAACTTCTTAGATTAGCTCTATTTATGATTATTCCTTTAGGTATATTTTCTAAATCTTGAATATTATCTAAATTACGATTATTAAAAATATCTTTTGTTTTTTCTATAGTTAATTTTTCTCTACCATTATACTTAGGAAATTCTATTTGATAACTATTAATATAATTATAAATTTCTTCTTTGGTAATACTTAAAATATTCATATCATAGATTTTATTTGTTTTATCTTTTATCTTCTTATTATATAAATTAATTTGTTCTAAATTAAAAATTAAATTATTATCTTCAACTATATCTATATTTTTTAATTTCTTTTTAATATCTAAACCATTATTAATTAAAGTATCAATACTGACTATATTATTTTTTAAAGTATCTTGTAAAGTATATTCTTTTCCTTTAATAATAATGGAAATATTCTTACTTTTTTCACATTCAAAGTAATAAATATAATTATCATCTTCATATATTATTTCTTCAATATTATTACAATAAACAGTATTATCTTTAATTACTAAATCATCAGTGTTATTTCTTTTAAAAATATTATTATTTAACATAAATCTCCCATAGATAAATATTAGTATAATAATAAATATTACTTTTTTCATAATTTTATTCCTATTCTATATTTAGTATACATATAAAGTAAAAAAATATAAAAAAACTTCATTTTTTCAGATGAAGTTTATCTATTTTATGATGTTTCTGGTTACACCAATTTTTTCTTTCATTATTTTATATTTCTCTTGCGCAATTTTTTTAGTTTTTTCTTTACCTTTATTTAATATATCTTCTAAAATATCACTATTTAATATTTGATTATATTTTTTTTGAATATTTTCAATATGATTAGCAGTTAATTCAGCAACATATTTTTTGAATTCACCATAGCCTTTATTAGCAAATTGTTGTTCTAATTCTGAGATTGGAATGTTAGATAATTCCGAAGCAATAGTTAATAAGTTAGATATACCTGGTTGTTTTTCCCGGTCAAAACAAACTTTATTATAATTATCCGTAGTTGCTTTCATAATTTTAGAAATAATACTTTCTCGATCATCAAACATACTTATAACTCCGACAGGATTTTCTTCTGATTTACTCATTTTTTTATCAGGATTTTTTAAATCATATATTTTAGTCCCATTTTTATTTAATAAAGGTTCAGGTAAATTGAATGTTTCTCCATAACGATTATTAAATCTTATTGCTATATTTCGAGCTAATTCAACATGTTGTTTTTGATCAATACCAACTGGGACATAATCACTATCACAATATAAAATATCTGCTGCCATTAAAACAGGATATGTGAGTAATCCCACAGAAAAATTAGCATTTTGTTTACTTTTTTCTTTAAATTGAATCATTCTTGATGCTTCGCCATAAGTTGTATTGCACTCTAATAAAAAGGAAATGGCAGGTATATATTCGTTTTCTGATTGAATATATATTGTATTTTTATTTGGATCAATACCACAAGCTATATACATTGCAATAAATTTACGGATTCTTTCATTTAATTCTTTCGGATCTTGATAAATGGTAAGGGCATGTAAATCTGCTACAAATAAAAAAGATTCATATTCATCTTGCATTTTTACCATTTGTTTAATGGCCCCAATATAATTTCCTAAAGTTAAATCTCCGGTAGGTTTTAATCCAGTTAAAATTCTTTTCATAAAATCACCTTTATTCTAAAATAAAAGTACCTGATTCAAACATTTTTTATATAAAATAAAAAATGGCAGGGGATGAGAGAATCGAACTCCCAACTAAAGTTTTGGAGACTCCTATTATACCATTTAACTAATCCCCTAAAGGCACAAGTCAATTATAGCATAAATTTTTTTGAAATACTAGCATAATATACAATAGGTGGTAAAAATGCTTATTAATTATACCGATAAAGAATTAGAATTATTAGCGAGAATTATGCGTGCTGAGGCATTAAATGAAGGTGAACTTGGTATGCTTATGGTTGGTAATGTCGTTGTTAATCGTGTAATAGCTAATTGTTATACTTTTAAAGATGTAGATTCAATAACTGATGCTATATATCAAAAAAATCAATTTTCTGGGATAAATGGTTCTCTTTTTCAAGGTAGTCCTACAACAACTGAAAAAAGATTAGCCGAAAGAATTTTAAGAGGAGAGTATTATTATCCAGCGACTCACGCTTTATGGTTTTATGCACCAGGTAATAATAATTGCCAAAGTACATGGTATAGTCAACCTCTAGCAGGTCGTTATAAAAATCATTGCTTTTATCGTCCTAATGCTGGTATTTGTAACGAATTGTATTAAAGTATATCATATTTTAAAAAAATGTGTTATAATTACGGGCGAGGAGTGAAATTTAATGAAAGTTTATAAGAAAAATTTACCAAAAGGTGTAAAAAAACAATTTGCTACTGTTAAAGGCGTAAAAGTAAAATTTATAGCAAAAAATAAAAATAAAAAAGTTAAATAATGTTGATTTATTTAGCTTTTTTAATTATTCAAAAAATTTATCGATTCTAGTATTTAAAACAACAGATATTTTATATAATGTATCTATTGAACAACCTATTTTTCCTTTTTTAAATTCTAGTCTTCTAGTGAAATCATAAGATTTTCCTATATCAACTGCTAATTGTTCTTGAGTTATTCCTGCTTTTTCTCGATATTTTTTAATATTCAAAGATATTTTCTTTCTAATTTCATTATCAAATTTAAATTCTCTTTTATAAACCACAATTTACCACCATCCTAATTATGACATTTAGTAATCTATTTGTCCGGTAACTGGTATGTCCTCCTAAGAAGAAATTTGAATTGTAAATTAGTTTATGATAATATTTTAATGGAGATAGTTATGGAATTAGAAGATATAAAAGGAATTGGTAATAATTTATTAAAAAAATTAAATTCTTTAAATATATATACTATAGATGATTTGTTAGAAAATTATCCTTATAAATATAATTTTATTAATATTATTGATATTAACAATGCTGTAGAAAATGAAACTTGTATGCTAAAAGCTAATATAGTTGGAGAAGCGAAAGTTCAATATATCAAAAGAAATTTTAATCGTTTAAATTTTAAAGCGATTACTAATAATATTATTTTAAATGTTACTATTTTTAACAGAGCTTTTTTAAAAAATAATTTAACTATTAATAGAGAAGTGGTTTTAGTAGGTAAATATAATAAACTTAAAAATTCTTTTATAGCTAGTGATATAAAATTTAATATTACGGATAATAAAATAGAACCTGTATATCATTTAGTTGAGGGAATTACCAATAATAATATAATTAAATTTGTTGATAGTGCTTTACAAGAAGTAGATGGTATACCTGATTATATTCCTGATTATTTAAATAAACAATATCATTTTTTAAGTAAAAGAGATGCTTTAAATTTAATTCATAAACCAAATAATATTGATGATATAAAAAAAGCTAGTATTAGACTTAAATATGAAGAGTTATTTAACTTTATGTTTAAAATCAATTATTTAAAAAAAATTAACAGTAAAGCAAAAGGTATAAAAAGAGATGTTAAATGGGAAGATGCTAATAAATTTATTTTGAATTTACCATTTGAACTTACTAGTGATCAAATAAATGCGACGAAAGATATATATAATGATTTAACTAATGAAAATAGAATGAATCGTTTAGTTTTAGGAGATGTTGGCAGTGGTAAAACAGTTATTGCTACTTATGCTATTTATTTAAATTATTTAAGTGGTTATCAAAGTGCTTTAATGGCCCCGACTGAAATACTAGCATCTCAACATTTTGAAAGTATTAAGAAAAATTTAGAAAAGTTAAATGTAAAAGTAGCTTTACTAACTGGTTCAATGAAAAAAAATGAAAAAAGTAAAATATTAACTAGTCTTAAAAATGGCGAAATAAATTTAATTATTGGAACTCATGCTCTAATTAGTGAAGGAGTAGAATTTCATAATTTAGGACTAGTAGTAACTGATGAACAACATCGTTTTGGGGTTGGGCAAAGAAATACTTTAAGAGACAAGGGAAATGTACCCGATGTATTATATTTATCAGCAACGCCAATTCCAAGAACTTATGCTTTAACTATTTATGGTGACTTAGATTTATCAATTATTAAAACAAAACCAAGTGGTAGATTAGAAATAATTACCAAAGTAAAAAAAGAAGATGAAATAAAAGATGTTCTATATAAAATGTTAGAGGAATTAAAATTAGGTCATCAAATATATGTTGTATCACCATTAATTGAAAATAATGATGGTTTAGATTTAAAAAGTGTTTTAGATTTAGAAGAAAAATTTAATGTGGCATTTAATAATAAAATTAGTATTGGTATTTTACATGGTAAATTAAAAAATAAAGAAAAAGATGAAATAATGGAAAAGTTTAAAACTGGGGAAATAAAAATATTAATATCTACAACAGTTATTGAAGTTGGAGTAGATGTTCCTAATTCAACAATGATGGTTATTTATAATGCTGAAAGGTTTGGTCTTGCAACACTTCATCAATTACGTGGCCGAGTAGGAAGAAATAGTGTTCAAAGTTATTGTTACTTAGTTAGTAATAAAGATACCCAAAGATTAAAAGTATTAGAAGAAAGTAATGATGGTTTTTATATTAGTGAAAAAGATTTTGAAATGCGAGGTCAGGGAGATTTATTTGGGGTTAAACAAAGTGGAGAAGCAACTTTTAAAATAGCTAATTTAAAAGAAGACTATAAAATATTACTTCAAGCAAAGAAAGATTCAATGGAATTTATAGATAATAAAGGATATGAAGATATGGATTATTATCAAAAAATGATTGAAAAAATAAATTTTATAAATTAACTAGACACTTTTTGTAAAATTTTATTTGACAAAGATAAATAATTATTATAATATTAATATAGCATGATACAAGTCATGCTACCTTGATTACTCTTACGAATTCAAAGGTGAGAGTGAATCAACCAAAACCCCCTGAAGGAGCGCAATAGCGCTCCATTTTTGTTGAAACCCTTTATTTATAAGGGTTTGTGAGACAACCAAGT
>CANQXT010000005.1 GCA_947627915.1 uncultured Bacilli bacterium | reverse complement strand
TCTAAATTCGCTAGTTTTGTAATTACCTCTAATAATTCACTTATATCTTTATTTTGTTTTATAATTTTTTTTAATTGTTTCTTAAAACTATTGGTAAATTCAATCTTATATTTAGTTTTCAAATCAAAATCAATCATTTAATATGTCCTTCATCATTTCATTTACATTATTATATCCTTTTCTTTTACCACTATTTACTTCTTGTATAACTTTTTCTCCTTCTTCTAAAGCTTCTAATAATTCTTTACTAGGTTTAGGATTAGAAACTTCAAATGGTAATCCATCTTTTTTTATGACTTGTTTTATTGCCATATTTATAAACGTACTCATATTAATACCTAAATCTTTTAAAATATTAGTAGCCTGTTCCTTATCTCTTGCATCCACTTGTACGTTGATAGCACTTGTTAATGTTTCCATCTTATAGCACCTCTTTTCTTTCATATTAATAATACTATTTTTTCAACAACCTGTCAACATACTAGCAACATAAATCTACAAGTTAACAACATTGCTATTTTTATTATATGAAGATATTAAAAAAATATACATTTAAAAAGTTGAGTAAAATGACTCAACTACTTTAACAACTTGGAGGAGCCGGCCGGATTTGAACCGGCGATAACGGTGTTGCAGACCGGGACCTTACCACTTGGCTACGGCTCCAAAACAATTTAACAATTATAATTTTATCTTAAAATAGGTAATATGTCAATTTAATTCGACAATAGATATTATGCAAAAATTCTAAAAATAATACATAAGAGATAGTTTACAAAAAATAAATATTTATGATATACTTTTTTAGAGTAGAGTAGGTGTTACTAATGACAGATAAAATTGATAATGCAATCCAAAAATTTTCTTTATATTTAAAAAATGAAATTAAAAAAAGGGAAGATCAATTAAAAGAATTCAAATTGAATTTAACTATGAAAAGTAAATTAGCTAATGTTAAAGAATTAAATGATATTTTAGATGAAAAGAATCAACAATTCTTAAAGAAAATAAGTGCTGATGTTGATAAACAATTAGAAATAATAAATTATTTTGTAGAAAATGGTGTTTCTGATGTTGAACAAGTAATAATTGCCCAAGATATTGTTCTTAAGGAATTAAATAATTATTTTGAATCATTAACTAATATTGAGAATAAAAGCAAAGATATAGAAGAAGAATGTAATAATTTACAAGAGTTAAATGAAGACTATGACAGAAACTATGAATTATTTTTAGATTACTTAGAGAAAAGTAGTCTTAGTGAAACTGAAAAACTAGATGTTATAATGTACTCTATTGTAAAAAATTTAGCACCAGAAGAAATAGTGGAACAAGAAGAAGAGAATTCTAAGCAAGAGATAATTCAAAGTAAATATCAAGATAGTATTAATAAAGCCAAAAAAGTATGTGATGAATATTATAGCATCTATCTAGAAGGTAAATCGGAAAAAGATATATTATTTGCTAAGAATATGATTCAAAGTATTGATAATAATGATACGGAATTACAAGAAAAATATAGCGAATATTATATGATTTTTAACTTAATTAATTTAATATCTTATCGTAATGATTTAGAAGAAGAATTAAAGAAAAGTGAACCTAATGCTGATTTTATGAACTTATGTGTTGATGAAATAAATTTAACAATTAATATTATTGAAAAACTAGGAACTGTTCATTCTAAGAATGAGATAACTAATAATCATATTGAAAATGTTAAATTCTTATTAGATGAATATAATAATCCTTATTTTGAAATACCTAGTGATGAAAAGAATAGAAAAAGTTATATTAGATTAATTGAAAGTATTAGTATAAGTAGTAATAAAGATCATGGCGTTATCTTAAAAGATAATCCTTTAAATCAAAATGTTTATATTAAAAGTTTAATAAGTCAAGATATGTGTTGTTCTTATTTACAAATAACTAATGATTCTTATATTGTAATCACATTTAATGATTTTGATAATATTTTTGATATAACTAGAGAAATAATTCGGAAAAATTTAATACAAATACAAGAAATACAAAGAATGATTAAGAATAATGAAAATCCATATAATAATGATAGACAATATGACATATTAAATAAATTATTTAATCAAAATTCAAAGGTATTATAAAGGTTGGTGATATTATGTTAGAGATATTAGAAAATATTTTAGATAAATTAAATTTAGAATATCGTAAGATTAATAAAAATTTAGTTGATAACAATGAAATTAACAATATCACTATAATTAAAGATGATCTCGAAGGTATGAGTAATTTAATTCTAGAAGATGTAAAATCTTTATTATCCTTTGATTTAGAAAGTATTAGAAATTTAATACCAGAAGATAAATTAAATCAAATAAATAATTTTAATAAACAATATAATGAAATAATAATTGTGTTAAAAGCAATCTATGAAAGACATTTAGATATAAAAATAACTTTAAAACAACAAGAATTTATCAATAGTTTTGTTGAGTTATTAAAGGAAACAACTAATAATTATCTTAAAGATATTAATAAATTAAAAATAAAAAGAGAAAGAGAATTAGAAAAACTAAATTCTTTAATTGATCGTATTGATAATTTACAAGAAATAATTCAAAAAATAAAAGATATAAATGATACTACAATATTAAATAGAGAAGAAGTAACTAATTTATATAATGAAATATTAAAAACTAATTTAAGTTATAATGAAAAGAAAGAATTATTAATAAGTATTCATCAATATAATATTGATAGACAAAATAATGTTTCTAAACAAGAACATCTTAAAGAAGAAAATGTTATTTTTGTAAGTATTGAAGAAGTAAAAGAATTATTTGCTAAATATAATAAAGAAATTAAATTATTAGATAAAGAAATAATTAAAAATGAGGTTATATCTAAGATAAAATTAGATGTAGCAGATGAAATTCTTCAATTCTTAAAAGATAATAAAATAATTAATAATTTTAATGAACAAGCATTATTAACAATTTGTTTATATAGTGATTTAGAAACGATTACGGAAAGATATAATGAATATAAAAATGAAAATGCTAATCGCATCATTTATCAATATCCAAGTTTATGGGTTCGTAAAGCAAAACAAACGGAAAATAAGAAAAGAAGAAGAAAAATAAATATTAATGAAGATTATAATTTACTATATATTCAAGCATGTCGTAATTCTTATGAACAAGTAAAAGAAATTGAGCAATATTTAAAAAGTTTAGGCTTTAATATTTCTTTTGCTAGTAAAGATAACTTAGCATTATTAATCCTTGGTAATATTAAAACTATTGAAGAAAATTATAATACATTATTAAAATATGGTATTTTTGAAATTGTAGATAAAGATAACTTTGCTGTTTCATCATTATCTGCCGGAGATTTAGAATATAAATGTGATAGGTATATTGAACTAGGTTTATTACACCCAGTTAAAGCAGGTTATAATCCTTTAGGTAATTATTTCCCTCATCATCCTACTATTGTTCAATGGTTAAGTGATAGACATATTGCTTTTATGGCATCTTATAAAGAAAAATATTCTTCTGAAGAGTATTACAATTATTTTTCTTCAACAAAATATTTAGCTTGTCTAAATAATACTAATTTAAAACAAAATCCTTTTATTCAATCACTTCAAGATGAAGAAAATTTATTAAGTTTTAAAGAAGAAAACTTTGCTAAGACAATTGAATATATTCCTAATTATGAATTATATGAAGGTATTATTCAAAAGAATCAAGATATTAAAGAGTTTTCTCCTAATTATACGGAAATTATCTTGTTAGATCAAGCATATAAAGTAAATGATTATGTTTATGAATTTGATAATATTGCTATCTCAAGATTAAAAGTAATAAAAATTTATAATCAATTACAAGCATCTAATACTATGATTGATAAAGATGGTTTATTATATGCAATAACTAAAGATTCTTATTTAAGTACAGAATCAATTAAAAAAATATCTGCTTGTATTGGATATGAATTAGAGACAAGGAGTATATAATGGAATATTTAGAAGAATTTAATTTAACTATTGATGATATAAATGATATAAAAAGTAATTTTACGGAAGATGATTATTCAGAATTTGTCTTATATGAAGATAGAATAAAAGAAATATTAAATTATTTAATTAATAAAGGAATATATAATATTAAGAATCTAATAATGTATAAACCAAATCTATTTTATGAAGATATTGATTTTATTAAAAGTAAACTAGATAATTTAAATCCTAATAGTATTAATAAAATTAATCTTGATATTAATGAATTAGATAATTATGGTATATAAAAAACCTAGAAATAGGTTTTTTATATTTATAAAGATGGTTTTTTAATTTCTAAAGTTTTAATATATTCATATTTACTTTCGGGGATAAAAGGGTTATTTTGAAAGATAAGAGGATTATCGGAAACAAATATAGTTTTCTTTAAACCATATTTCGAAGACCAAAGACTATCTTCATTTTGTCTTGCAAAGTGATAATCTTTATTTTGATTATTAAAATAAATAGCTATTTTATAACCATTATGTTTATTTTCAGAATTAATAGTCGAATCATAATATTTAATATTTAAAGCATCTAAATCAGCATACAAACAATTAAAGAAATTATCTAAATTAAAATCTTTTTCATCATCCAATGGATCATTAGCTATAGATCCCACTGTTAAACCAAAGTAATCATCAACTATTTTCTTAGAATAATAATTAAATATTCTTGGTGTTTTAATATTTAAAGCATAAAAATAACAAATATTCCAAGATTTCCATGTATATTTATTAGGTATGGTATTATTTAAATAAATATAATCTTTTATATAATTTAAATATAAGTTACCAATTTCATATTCTTTTTTAGTAACATTTATATATAATAAATATTTATATAGTTTTATATAATTTAATAATATATCTCTTTTAATTTCTGCTCTATTCATTTTTGCCTCTTAGAATATTATATATATTTTTTTCTTTTATGCAAGAAAAATAATTATTATTTAATAATTAGCATAATATATATAAAAGAGTCTATATAGGTGTAATTAACAATAAAATTATTGTTCAAAATTTGCTTATTTATGAAAAATGTGCTAATATAATCTTAGAAGTGGGGGAAATTATATGAATAATAAGTATATTTCTTATGGAGACAAGACATATCTATATTCAAATGAAGGAACTAAAGAAATTACTACAACAGATAATTTATACGATACATTAACTCAAGAAAATGTTGTAGAACATATAGATAATTTAATATTAGAAGAAAATAATGATTCAATAATGCTTAAAAATATGAAAACAAAATTAAAAAATAAAAAAATATTATTTTTAGCGTTACTTGGATGTGGCGTTACTCTTAATTTAGTCCAAGTATTTTCTTTGTTTGTTTTAACTAAATCAATAACAGATATTTTATTCTTTTGTCTTGTGATAGCATGTAATTTGTTTTTAGTTAATCGTTTAGAAAATTGCTTTGAAGTTGAAAAAAGTCTTGCTGTAATGGAAACACAACATAATTTAAATATTGCTTTTTTAAATAGAAAAAAAGATCAAGCTCTTAAATTATTAGAAGAAATAAAAAGTTATAGTCAAAAAATAAGCATTCAAAATGATTTTATGCATGAATTAAATAATCATCCGTTAGAACATATAGATGATCAATTTAAAATATTTAATAGTTATAGTAATAGATCTTTAAAAGCAATGGATGAACCAAATTGGCAAAATCATCCTTGTGAATTAAATAATGAAGATGTTGAAGCAGTTAAATTAGCTCGTATTAAACATTAATAAAAATGATTTAAAAGGTGGGATAGTAGTGATTGACGATATAATAAATCTATTAGATACTTATGATTTTAATAAAGAAGAAAAAGAAGAGTTCTTTAGTTTTATTATACCTATAATATCACACGATGAATTTATTAAAAGATATGATGCTTTAGAATATCCTCATCATGATAATATAAGTTTAGGATATCATATCTTAAGTGATGCAATGGTAACATATAAATTAATTAAAGATAAAGATAAATATATGAATGTTGATTTAAAGACTGCAGTTATTATTGCAATGTTTCATGATTTATATGAATTACCTTGGCAAAATTCCCCAATAAAAAAAGACCATTTTACAAATAAACATGGTTTTGTACATCCAATTGAAGCAGTTATAAATGCAATTACTTGGTATCCAGAATATTTTGAAAATAAAGAAATAGCTTATATAATTATTGATGGTATTCTTCATCATATGTATCCATTTCCAGTTAAAAGTGCTTTAAAGAATATTGAAGAGTTAGAATTAAATAATATTAATAAATATAAAAAATTATTACCCAAATATAAAGATATGATTATTAAATCAACTAATCGTAATAAATTATTTAAACTATCTATTTCAAGAAGTAGTTATATTGAAGGTCGTATAGTTTCTAAAGCTGATAAACAAGTATCTATAAGTAAAGAATTAAAATCAATTAATAGTCTGCAATCATTAATTACAGGAAGATTAAGATATAAATAAGATATTAAGGAAGATAATATAATCTTCTTTTTTTTATACTAATCTTCCTTGATATGTATCTCTTTTAACCATTTCTTTATCTATATCATTTAAGACACAAAATTTCTTAAGTAACCAATCAGGAGTAATTAATTCTTCTTTAACGGGATCACCAGTTATTCTTTCAATTACTACTTTTTCATTTAGTAATTCTAACTGTGAAATAACTATATCGATATATTCTTCTTGAGTTAAAATAGGAAATGTTTTTTCTTTATATATATTAGCAAGTTCTGTATCTTTTGATATATATAACATATGTATTTTAATACCATCAATATCTAAATCATTAAGTAACTTAACTGTATTTAACATATCTTCTTTAGTTTCATAAGGAAGTCCATTAATAATATGAACGACAACAAATATCTTTCTTTGTTTTAATTTTTTTACACAATCAATAAATGTTTGCACATTATGTCCTCTTTTAATAAACTTTAGAGTTTTATCATTACTACTTTGAAGTCCTAATTCAACAGTTAAAAAAGTTCTTTTATTTAAATCTTCTAAATAATCAAGGACTTCATCACTTATAGAATCTGGCCTTGTCGCAATCGATAATCCAACTACTTTATCTTCATTAAGTAAACTTTCAAATAATTCTTTTAATTTATTTAAAGGAGCATATGTATTAGTACCAGCTTGAAAATAAGGAATATATAAACTATTAGGCCATTTCTTTTCTAATATTTTAATATTATTTATAAATTGTTCTTTAATCGATTCATCACTATTAATAATATTAGCTTTACTATTAAATGAACAATAAATGCACCCGTTACCATTTACTTTATTAGGACAACTCATATGAGCATCAATAGGTACTTTAAATACTTTACTATTAAATTTATTTCTTAAAAAATAATTTAAAGTATGATATCTTTTATTATCTAAGGTATATTTAAACATAATGCACTTCCTTTATCAAAACTAATATAACTAAAAATATATTATATTGCAAGTGTTATTATAGATGATTAAACAAATAAATGATAGACTTTAAAAGTTAAATTTGTTAAAATAATTCATAGGTGATTCAATGTGCTTGTATATGGAAGAAATGTTTTAAAAGAAGTTGATAAAAAGAAAATTAACAAAATCTTTGTAAGCAGTAAAGAATTAATACCATATTTAAAGGAAGCAAAATTGAAGTTTGATTTTGTACCAAAACAAAAATTAGATAAAATGGTAAATGGCAATCATCAAGGAATAGTAATTGATATTTTAGATTATAATTATTATGATATTGATTCCGTTAATGGTGATTTCGTTGTTATGTTAGACCATTTAGAAGATCCCCATAACTTTGGAGCAATCATTAGAACTTGTGAATGTGCCGGTATCAAAGAAATAATTATACCTAAAGATAGATCTGTTAAAGTAACGGATACAGTTGTGCATATTAGTACCGGAGCAATTGAACATGTTAAAATTGTAATGGTTAATAACCTAGTTAATGCGATTAATAAATTAAAAGATAAAGGTTATTTTATATATGCTTCTAAAATGGAAGGTAAACCATATAAAGAAGTATCATATAGTGATAAAAAAGTGTTAGTAATTGGTAATGAAGGTAGTGGCGTTAGTAATATTGTACTTAACAATAGTGATGAAGTAATAAGTATACCTATGAAAGGACAAATAAATAGTTTAAATGCTAGTGTAGCTACAGCAATACTTATTTATGGGATATTAGACAATGAATGATATATATTTAGAAGATTTAAATGATAGTGAACTTTTAATGTTATATAGAGAAAATGATGAAAATGCTAAAAATTTATTATATATGAAATATAAATATATAATTGAGTTATTAATGCGTAAATATCATAATGTCTTTGTAAATTTAAATATTGATTTACAAGAAGTATATAGTGAATGTACAGTAGGATTTAGTGATAGTTTAGCATCATATAAAGATGATAAAAAAACTAGTTTATCAACATTTATTACAATATGTATTGAAAGAAGAATTAGAAGTATTCTAAAAAAATATAATAGAGATAAGTATAAATTATTGCACGATTCTTTTTCTTTAGATTTTAATTATGAAGAAGGTAGTAGTTTAATAGATTTTATAAGTGATGACAATGATCCATTAAAAAATATTACTGATTTAGAAAATTGTAATGAATTAGTTAGTAATGTTAAAAATGTTTTAACGAAAAATGAGTGGGATGTCTTTGTTCTCTTAATAAGTAACTTTAATTATCAAGAAATAGCTAGAATACAAGGTAAAACACCAAAGCAAGTAGATAATACTATTCAAAGAATAAAAGTTAAAGTTAAGAAAATACTCCAAAATGTTTAAGATTTTATAGAAATTATTAAATAAAAATAAAGAAGAAGCTATTAATGAGTATATGTGCAAAAAAATACGAGAAATCGTATTTTTTTTAAGTGCTATAGATTTTATCACATAACAGGATAGTTTTCAACATAAAAAAATTTTAAGAAGAAAAAATGTGTAAAATGTTTACAAATAAAGTTTGGTTTGATATAATTTATCTATAATAAGAGGGAGTGAGTCAAACTATGACTATGGAAAGATTAAAAACGTTTATAGATAGATTATATAACTTACGTGGTGAAGATAGTGAAATACTTGCTAAAATTGAAAAAGAAAAGAAAGTAGCAACTGATACAAAAGAAAGAACTACTATAGCTAAACAAGAACTACAAGAAGAAATAACTAATCTAACTGAAGAAGAAAGAATTTTAGGTGAAGAAGGAGAAAAGTTATTAGAGGCATTAAGTAAAATCAAGAATGATGATTATAAAATTGTTCTAGAAAAATTAAATATTGACTTTAATCCTACTAAATTAAGTGAAGAAGTATCTTCATCATTACCAAAAACTATTGAAAAAGTTCAACAAGAAATTAAAAGTTCTAAAGAAGAATTAGTTCAAGTAGAAAGTGAAATGAATACAGCAATTGCTACTATTGAAGAATTATCTATTAGAAAAGATGAAGCATTAGAAGATCAAGCAAGATTAAATGAATATTTTGATTTAGCATTAAATGGTAATAATAACATTACCAGAGATTCTATAACTTCCTTATTAGAAAAATTTAATTTTAATGAAGAAGAAAGAAGAGAAGCTGCTAAGATCATTATGTTCCCTGAAGATGCTTTATATGAATATGAAGAAAAATTAAAAAATACACCTCAACCTGGAAAAAGCATTTCAGAAGTTTTTGCTGAAGCTAAAAATAATATAGATAATACTACTAAAGTTAAATCTCCTAAGGAAACATTAATTGATTTATTAGAAGAACTAGGATTTAATTATTTAGATTTCACTACTAATGATATTGAAAAAATCTTAGCTAACTATAATGAAAGTGATTTAAAAAATAATGTTAAATTTGCTGTAGATAATGATATTAATTTAGATATATTTAAAGAACATATTGAATTATTTTATGATAAAGAATTTATAAATAAAGTAACAAGATTACTTGATATTGGAAAAGAACCATTTGATATTTATTTAAATCCAGGTGTCATTATAAAATATAATATGCAAACTTTAGAAGATACTATTCATAAATTAGTTAATAGTGGTTTTGATCCAAAACAAGTTCCATTACTAGCATATTAGAAGGAGAAATATATGAGTCAAACAAATTATAAAGATATAATAACTGTATTAGTTCCTGATTTTGCTAATAGTCAAAAAGGAAAAACAGAAGAAGAAAAAGTTTCTCTATACTTTGCTATATTTCCATATATAGAACCAAATTGTGAAGAAACAATAAGTTATTTAAAATCTAATGGTATAGTTCTTAACAAAGCTAGATATATATCTATACTTGCTAAACCATTAGATGATATCAAAAAAAGTGTCGAAAATTTAAGATTAGTTGATGCAGTTGATTTAGCTAGACAATATCCTTTAGTATTAAATAAATTAGATAATTGTTTAGAAGTTAAAAAGAGAATTATTCATTGTATATCAGTTGGTGTATCATATAAAGATGAAAATGGTAAATATTTACCATTCATATACAATGATGCTGAATGGAAGGTGGCAATTAAGAATTTCCCAACTGAAGTTGTCGTAAGAGATCCATTTACTGTTATTGAATCAAATAGAAGTGTTGAGAATGTAGTTAATGAACCAGTTGAATTAAATACAGCAAGTGACTTAGAAACAGAGACTAAAGATTTAACGGAACCATTTGAACCAGTAAATGAATTTAGTGACTTATTTGAAAAAACTCCAGATGTACCAGTTAATACTGAAGAAACATTAACAAGTGAACCAAAACAAGATGTTTCTAAAGATGCTCTAAATGATATGAAAGGTATTGAAGATTTAAGAGCAAGTTTAGAGGAAACTAAAAAAAGTTTAGAAGAAGCTAAAAACAATGCTACCGAATTTGATCCAAATGCCACATATGCGGCAGGAATTGCTAATGAATTAGAAGATTTAAATTGGAATGAACTATTTGATGGTGATATTAATTTTGATGAACTTAATAATGGAGGAAGATCTCTATGAAATTTTTAGAAAAATATGATTTTAATAAAGAAGAAATTGCTAGTTTTTTAAATAATACTCCTAAAAAATTAATTGATGCAATTAAAGAAAATAAAAAGTTAGTTGGTGAAAATATTAAATATTTAAAAAATCTAGGTGTAACAACTTATAGAACAATCTTTCTAGAATATTATTCAATGTTTTTAATGGATCATAGTAATTTTGTGGAAATATTCTCTAAATATGTTCCAGAAGATTTAATTGAAAAATTAAATAAAAATATTCATATAATAGAAAATTTATAAGATGTGTCATACATCTTTTTTTCTTTTATAAAAAATGTTAAAATTGTATTTGTGATGTATGATGAAAAAGATTATGTTTATAATTTTAACAATTTTTTTATTAACGGGTTGTAAAGAAAAAATATATGAAGATTTAACAGATGAAAATATTATTCTTCAAAATAATATTTTAGAAGTTTATAGTGATTATAATTTAAGTGATATTATTCAGTATAAAAATAATGAAATGGAAGTTTTAACAAAAGATTTTAAAATAGATACAACTAAACTAGGAACTCAAAATCATAAAATTTATTTTAAAAAAGATAAAAAGAAATATGTTTATAATTTTAATGTTCAAATTGTGGATACGGAAGAACCTCGAGTTATAAGTGGTACAAATAAAACTATTCTTCTTAATTATAGTAATGATCTATGTGATTTAATTATGTATGGTGATAATTATAGTGGTTATGTAACTTGTGATATTGAAGGGGATTATGATTTAAGTAGTGTAGGAACTTATAACTTAATATATAAATTAGCAGATAGTAGTAATAATGTAAAAGAAGTTAATGTTACTTTAAATGTTAAAGAAAAAACAGGTAATAGTTCAACTCAAAGTAGTTCAAAAAAACAATTTAGTGAAGTATATAATACTTATAAAAATGATAATAATGAATTAGGTATTGATGTTTCTAAATGGCAAGGTAATATTGATTTTAATAAAGTTAAAGAAGCTGGAGCTACTTTTGTTATGATGCGGATTGGGGTTCAAACAGCGAGAAATGGTGAAATTGGGGTTGATTCTTATTTTCTAGAAAATATTAAAAAAGCGAAAGAAGCTGGTTTAAAAGTAGGAGTATATTTATATACTAAAGCAGGTAATATTGAAGAAGTAAGAAAACATGCTTTATGGGTTATAAATACTTTAAATAAAGAAACTTTAGATTTACCTGTTGCTTTTGACTGGGAAAACTTTGGCAGTTGGAATTCTTTTAGAATTAGTTTTTATGAAGTTAATGAAATGGTTAATACTTTTATAGAAATATTGAATGAACATGGTTATGAAGGTATGCTTTATAGTAGTAAAAATTATTTAGAAAAAATATGGGAAAATAAAAAAGACTATCCTGTTTGGCTAGCTCATTATACTTCTCAAACTAATTATGAAGGAAAGTATATTATGTGGCAAATGTGTAATACTGGTCGAATTGATGGTATTAATGGGGATGTTGATATTGATATTCTTTATCATTAATAGGTAAATAATCTTTTTCTTTTAAGATCTTCTTCATATATTATATGTGAGGAGTGATATATTGTTACATAATATCTTTGCCATTGTAACGATGGTAATTACTTTTATCTTAGGTATAGTAACTAAAAAGAGTTCTAAAATTAATAATAATTTAATACCTATTCAAAATTTATTAATCGGAATAATAACCTCAGTTATCTATTATCTTATAACTAAAGATATTAGCTTAGTTTTAACTGGTGTAGGTCTTTTCACTGGTGGTACATACGATTTATTTAAAAATTTAATGGCCTTAAAAAAATAGAAGTAGAAAAATCTACTTCTAATTTAATATATAGATACCTATTGTTAAATAAGTAGCAAATATTAACCATAATCCATATAGAATATTTAAATAAAATGCTGGTCTATAATATTTATAAAATAAATATAATAAGTAAATTACTAATAATAATAAGATTATTGTAACTATAATAGTAAAGAAATACCATTTAAAGATAAAAAAGAATATAGACCAAGATAAATTAATTATTAAAGATAAATAATAAATTTTATCTATAAGAGGAAAAGATGGCTTATTATTTTTATAGAGTAAGTAGGAAGTACCTAGAAGAATATAAATAATAGACCACATTATTGGGAAAAGAACACTAGGTGGAGCTAAAAAAGGTTTAACAAAAGAATTATAATCAATGTAGGGATTAATTATTAAACCAATAATTGTACCTAAAAATATAGGTAATAAAAGATAAAAAAATTGTTTAATTATTTTCATTATAGACTCCTTAATAAAGTATATTTGAAAATAAAAAAATTATTATAAAAGATTTTTATAATATTTCCAAGATAATATTCTAAGGACTATTTCATCTAATAATTCTTCATTAAGAAGATTATTTTCAAGACCTAATTTAATATTATTAAAACTTTTTTCATAGTTACTTGTAATTAATAAATCATTACCAGCATTAAGGGCTAATACTTCGGGATTTTCATAATTATCTAAAGCATCCATACTTAAGTCATCAGTAATTATTACTCCTGTAAATTGTAAATCATTACGTAGTAAATTATGAATATTTTTAGATAAAGTAGCAGGATATTCATTATCAATGCAAGACACAATATTATGACTTACTAAAATAGCTTCTGCTCCAGCTTTTATTCCTTCAATAAATGGTAATAAATCATTATTAACTAATTCTTCATAAGTTCTATTATCTATAGCTATACCTTTATGAGTATCAACATTATTGCCATAACCAGGAAAATGTTTTAAAGCATAGGAAACTTTAGCTGTCTTACTAGCTTCAATAACTGTTTTAGCATATATACTAGTTAAAGAAGCATCTAAACCAATTGATCTTTCATACATATAATCATCTTCATTAGTAGAAATATCTACTACAGGAGCTAAATTTAAATTTAAACCTAAATTTTCTAAGATATAACTTTTATATAAAACATCTTCTTTAATAGCATTAAAACCATTTTCTTTATATAATTCTTGACTAGATTTAAAAGGACTAGATACTAAATTAGAATTACTACTAATTCGAGATACTTTACCTCCTTCTTCATCAATAGCAGTTAATAATGGTATTTTAGAATTATTTTGTAATTTTTGAATCATTTCAATTACTTGGTCTCTTTTTTTATATTTAAAGTCTTTTTCAAAAAAGATAACACCCCCAAAATTATAAGTTAGTTGTTTAGTTAATAAATCATTATTATTGCAAACAATTAAAGTTTGCGCTATTTTTTCATCTAAAGTTAATTCTTGCAGTTTTTGAAAAGCTTTATCTTCATATGCTTGAAAAATATTGTTAGTTATCTTTTCTTCTTCTTTATTTTCTTTATTATTTTCTATTTCTTTTTCTTCATTAATATATGTTGTAGTATAATAACTCGTCATTAAAAAGTTATTTGTAAAATCATAAAAAGCATAAAAAGTACAAATTAAAATAGATATTACTACTATTGTAATTATTGTATTTTTTTTCAATTTATATCACCATTAAAATTATATCACTAGTTTTATTATTTTAAAAACATCTTTTTTATGATATATTAAAATAGTAGGTTGATAGTTATGAAATATTATAATTTAAATATTGATGAAGTATTAGATAAATTAGATACTTCAGTTAAGGGAATTTCTTTAATAGAAGTAAATAAAAGATTAAAAGAAAATGGTTTAAATAAATTAAAAGAAGTTAAAAAAGAAAATAAATTAATTAAATTTTTAAAAGGATTTAAAGATATTATGATTATTATTTTAATTTTAGCATCTTTATTATCCTTTAGCATATCTTTAATTAATCACGAAAGTTATATGGATAGTATAATTATTTTAGCAATAGTTATATTAAATGCTATATTAGGTTTTATTCAAGAAAATAAAGCAGAAAAAGAAGTTTTAGCCCTAAAAAAAATGAATATTTGTAAAGTTAAAGTAAGAAGAGACAATAAAGTATGCTTAGTTAATAGTGAAGAAATAGTTAAAGGAGATATTTTAGTTTTAGAAGCGGGAGATACAGTACCTGCTGATGCTAGAATTATTAAAGAAGTATCTTTAAAAGTAGATGAATCATCTTTAACTGGTGAATCTATACCGGTAAATAAAGATATTAAAAAGATAGATGTAGAAGTACCTTTATCTTTAAGAACAAATATGATTTATCAAGGAACTAATATTGTATATGGTAAATGTGAAGCAGTAGTATGTGAAGTGGGAATGAATACGGAACTAGGTTTAATTGCAGAAAGTTTAAGTGATACTAAAGAAGAATTAACCCCTTTACAAAAAAGAATTAATGGTATTAGTAAATTTTTATCGATAGTTGTTTTAGTAATCATTGGCATAATCTTTATTATTGGTTTAATAAAAGGTATGACTTTAAAAGAAATAATTATGCTTTCGATATCTTTAGCAGTTGCTGCAATACCGGAGGGATTACCGGCAGTAATTACCATAATCTTATCTTTAGGAATGAAAGCTTTAGCTAAAAAGAAGGCCATAGTGCGTAAATTAAGTAGTGTAGAAACCTTAGGATGTACGGAAATTATATGTTCGGATAAAACAGGGACTATAACGCAAAATAAGATGCAAGTAGTAGAGATTTATTATAATAATAAAATTATGGGTCCAAAAGATTTAGAGAAAAATAATATTTTACTTAAAATAATGGCTCTTAATAATGATTCCAGTAAAGATAATGGAGAGTTTGTTGGAGATCCTACTGAAATTGCTTTATATGAATGTGCCGATATGCATATTGATGTTAATATCTTAAGAAAAAATAGTCTTCGTATTGATGAAATACCTTTTGATTCGGAAAGAAAAATGATGAGTACCGTTAATGTCGAAGATAATAATATTAGAATGTATACTAAAGGTAGTTTAGATTCTTTAATTAAACATTGTAAATACATCTTAGAAAATGATAAGGTAATTAAATTAACTCAAAAAAGAAAAGATGAAATTCAAGAAATTGAAAAAAAGGAAGCTAATAATGCTTATCGGATTCTTGCTTATGCTTATAAAGATTTAGATAAGGATTATGATTTAGATAATGAAGAAAATGATTTAGTATTCGTTGGCTTAACCTCAATGATTGATCCTCCTAGATTAGATGTTAAAACTTCGATTGATGCCTGTATTAGTGCTCATATTAGACCAATAATGATTACTGGTGATAGTTTAGCAACAGCTGTTGCTATAGGTAAAGATATTGGAATAATAGAAAAAGAAGAAGAAGCAATAACGGGAATGGAAATTGATAATATGAGTCCAGAAGAATTAGAAAAGAATATTTCTCAATACTCTGTTTATGCTCGAGTTAGTCCAATGAATAAATTAGCTATTGTTAAAGCTTGGAAGAAAAATAATAAAATTGTTGCTATGACTGGTGATGGTGTTAATGACGCTCCAGCATTAAAAGAAGCTAATATTGGCGTTGGAATGGGTATAACAGGTACCGAAGTTTCTAAAAGTGTTTCTGATATTATATTAGAAGATGATAGTTTTTCAACAATTGTAACGGCAGTTAAAGAAGGTCGAAGAATCTTTGATAATATTAGAAATGTTTTAGTTTATTTACTTGCAGGCAATATAACTGAAATATTAGTTGTCTTTATTGGTTTATTATTTGGTGTAGAAATATTTTTACCAATTCAACTTTTATATATTAATTTAATTACGGATAGTATTCCTGCAATAGCGTTATCTTTTGAAAAAGAAGATTCTGATATAATGCATCGAAAAGTAAGAAAAAGTGATAGTACATTTTTTACTCCATTCTTAATTGCTAAAATATTGTCTACTTCCATATTAAAAACATTAGCTATTTTAATTGTCTATATCATTAATTTAAAATTATATGGTACTTTAGTTGCTTCTACTATTTCTTTTTTTACACTTATTCTATTGGAAATGATTTTTGCATTTTCTTGTCGTAATCTTAAAAAAAGAATTTTAAATAAAAATTTATTTAGTAATGCCTATTTAACTAGAAATATTTTATTATTAATAATTCTTCAAATAATTATTTTTGTTACCCCAATTAAAAAGATTTTTGGCTTAGTAACTATACCATTTAATCAAATTCTTATCTCATTAGCTATTGTTTTAATCGTCTTTGCTATCGATGAATTTTCTAAAAAATTAATAGCTAGAATATTTCAAGATTAAATAACATAAAAATAATACTTTTTTTTCATAATAATAATGATGAATTATGAAGAAAAAGTATTTTTATTTACTTATAATTATTATTTTTACTATTTTTATATATAGTTCGTATCAATTAATAATTTGGTCTATAGAAAATAATAATACTAAAGATATAATTAATAATATAAAAGATACAGTTAATATTAAAGAAATTAAAGATAATAATGTTTTAATAAATGTTCCAGATGATAAAAATGATGCCATATATAATTTTCAAGAAGAATCTTTTCTAGAAGTAGATTTTCAAGATTTGCTAAATACTAATGATGAAACAGTTGGTTATATCAAAGTAAATGGTACTATTATAGATTATCCAATAGTTAAAGCAATAGATAATAATTATTATTTAACCCATACATTTGATAAAAGTAAAAGTAAAGCAGGATGGATCTTTTTAGATTATCGAAATAATTTAGATGTTTTAAATTATAATACAATTATTTATGGTCATCGAAGAAAAGATAATTCTTTATTTGGATCACTTAAAAATGTTTTAGAAGAAAATTGGTTTAGCGATTTAAATAATCATATAATAAAAATATCTACTCCTAAATATAATTATATCTTTCTAATATTTAGTGTTTATCATATACCTGAAGAAAGTTATTATATTAAAACTTATTTTAAAACAAGAGATGATTATAATGAATTTATAAGTACTATAACTAAAAGAAGTATCTTTAATTTTAATACTTATGTTAATGTTAAAGATAAAATTCTAACATTATCAAGCTGTTATGGTGATGATGAAAGAGTAGTAGCTCATGCTAAATTAATTAAACAACAAAAAAGAGAAAATTAATTTTTTTCTCTTTTCAAAGTTAAATTGTTATTCTTGTGATATTCTTCTATTTCTACTTGATGATTATTTATAAATTCATCTTTTAGTTTTTCTAATTCTTCTAAAGAAATATAATCTATCTTATTTTCGATACGATAATTTATAACATAATCAATAAATTCTTTAATAAATATTACATTTTTTGGATTGTTTATATCATCATTATATACAATATTTGTATGTAACAATGCAGGTTCATCTGTTTCATATATTTTTATAGTTTCACCATAACTTTTATAGTAATTTGTCGTTTTATAATAATTGGCTAACGCTATTAATCTATCATTATGATCTTCAATGTACATATCAGAAAATTCTTCTCTTTTATCATATGTTGGTGTAATCATTAGTCCCTTTAGTGGTAATGAATTATTATACATAATATAATACATAATTGTAGCTGAGTAACTAATATATTCTTCTTGTTTATAGATACTTGTAAGTTCAGCAAGTACTTGACCTAAAGTTTTTTTATTAAATGTTGAATATTTTTCAATTAAATCTCTAACTTGATGATACTTATTCATAATTTCTTTTTTTTCTGAAATATTATGATTAATTTCATCTGTGTATTTAAGATTAATTTGATTTATGGCATTTTCAATATCTTTTTCACGATTTTTTAATATCTTCTTTCTAGTATCAACATTTTTCTTCAATTCTTGACTTAATTTTTCTAAATTATCTAAATATTTCATAAATCCTCCATTTAGTAAATAATATACTAACATAAACAATAAAAAAAAGAAAGATTATTTTTCTCTCTTTAAAGTTAAATTGTTATTTTTATGATATTCTTTAATTTCTGCTTGATGAGTATTTACAAATTCATCTTTTAATTTTTCTAATTCTTCTAAAGATATATCATCTATTTTATTTTTAATCCGATAGCTTATTACATAATTAATAAATTCGTAAATAAATGGTAATTTAGTAGAATCTTGATCATAATATATATTTGTATTAACTGACCCATCTATTCTTTTAAGTCTATAAATAGTAATATTTTCTTTATTTTGGATTGATAAATCATTATATTTATCAAGATTAGTTAAAATAATATAGGTATTATTATCTTGTATTGTATCTAATTGATTAAAAAATGTTTCCATATTAGGATCTGGTAAAATTAGTAGAGTTGGTAATGATACTTCCAAATCAGGTTTAATAGTATATATCATGTCGGTTATAAAACTAAAATATTCTTTTTGATTATAAATGGTAATAAGTTCAGCAAGAACTTGACCAATGGTGAGTTTATTAAAAGTAGAATATTTTTCAATTAATGTTTTTTTAACTTCATTAAATTGTTTTTCCAATTTGATTTTATCAATTATATTTTGTTGAAGTTCATTATCGTATTTTTTATTAATTTCATTAATTTCTTTTTCACGATTTCTTTTTATATTATCTATATTTTGTTCAAGTTCTTTAAGTTCCTTGATTATTTTTTCTAAAAATTCAAAGTTAGTCATAAAATTCCCTTCCTATGGTATATTATTTTTCTCTCTTTAAAGTTAAATTGTTATTTTTATGATATTCTTCAATTTCTGCTTGATGACTATTTATAAATTCATCTTTTAATGCTTCTAATTCTTCTAAAGATATAAAACTTATCTTATTTTCAATTCGATAATTTATAACATAATCAACAAATTCTTTAATGAATATAAAATTTTTAGGATCGTTGATATCATCATTATATACGATATTATATTTTATAGCTGGACCTTTTAATAATAAACTATTATCTTTTGTATATACTGTAAAAAGTATATTAGCAGGAATTCTATTATCTTTAAACGCTACTAATGAATAATTATTCTTATCAACATATTTATATGTATCAATTAAGTATTCTTTGTGGGCATATGCTGGTGTAATTACTAATACTGTGTCTAATATATATTCCGAAAAATATAGTTTAATTTTATCTGAATAACTAATATATTGATATTGTTCTTGTTTGTAAATGCTTATTAGTTCAGCAATAACTTGACCAAGGGTAGATGTATTAAATGTAGAATATTTCTCAATTACTTCAGCAGTTTTATAATACTTTTCTGTAAGTTTATCTTTTTCTAACTTATTTTGACTAATAATATCATCATATTTATGATTTATTTGTTTTGTGACTTCTTCAATTTCTTGAGTTCTTTTTCTTTGCGTTTCAAATTCAATTTTATTTTTTTCTTCTATTTTTTGTTTTGTCTCTTCTAAGTTATCTAAATAATTCATATTACCTCCGTTTAGTAAGTAATATACTAACATAAAATTTAAAAAAAAGAAACTCTTTTTTAGAATTCCTTTTTGTATATTTTAAAAGATACTACAGCTAAACTTAATAAACTTATTAATGATAAGCTGAAATATAATGTTACATTATCACCAGTTTGAGGACTTTCGGTTAAATTAAATAATTCACTAATTTCTGATAAACTTACTTCTTCACCAGAATCGATTGTTTTTTCAATACCATTCATAACGACAACGGCATCTTTAGAATCAGATGGTACCCATAAAGTTGGTGTTTCTTTAGTTTCATCTTTATTAACTATCTTACCATTTTCTTTAACAGATAATTTAGATGTTTCTGTTACACCTGAACCTTGAGATAGTTCTATTCCGCCAAAACCATTACCTGATACATCTATAGTACCTTCAAAAGTAACTTCACTACCATTAATTAGAAGTCCAGCATTAGCTCCAGTTAATTTTACATCTTTTATAGTAGCGTTTGTTTTATATACTTGAAGAACATATATACCACCCCAAACTTTACTATCTGTACTATTATCTTTGCCAAAAGTACCAACATATTTCATTGTATGACCATTACCATCAAAATAGATAGGTCTTGTAATATTAATCTTTTGGGTTGTATCAATATCTTTATTTAATATAATAGTATTTACTTCCGTATTACTTAAAGCATTTAATAATTCTTCTTCATTATTAACCACTGTACTTGCTTTAGCATTAACAAATATTGGTACAAATAATAATAAAAATAATAAACTAATTTGTTTTAAACTTTTAGTCATAAGTATCCTCCTTTCATATTAATAGTGTGAAATTATTTTAGTAACTTATACTTGGTAATAATTGATATTGATAGGTAATTTTTGCTAATTGTCAACTGCAAAAGTAAAAAATGACGATGTATTGACAATTGTTTACAATTATGCTATAATTAATTTGTTTCTAAGGGGGAATAATGATGAAAAAGATAGGAATTATAGTCGTAGCATTAATAAGCGTTATTGGTCTAATTATAAGTATAAATATATATTCAAGTAAAAATTTAGATCCTATAGTAATTATTGATGATGATATTATGATAGATAAGAGTGTTTCTTATAAAACTAGTTCAGAATTTTTAAATTTAGTAAAAACAAGTACAGACGCAGAACAAACGGAAACTTTAGAAGATCAAAATACAAGTGAAAATAATGTCATTTATGTGGAAGAAAAAAATATTCAACCAAATAATAATGCAACAAATAATAAGACAAATACTACTAAAAAGGAGATAGAAGTACAAGAAAAAAATAATAGTACTACTAAATCTAATATGGAAGTAGTAGAAAATTCTAAACAAGAAAACGAAAATAACATTGTAACAAATGAAGAACCAAGAAAAGAACTAGTTGAAGAAAAAGTTTCTGAAGAAGTAAAACCAGAAAATAAAGAGATACCTGAAGAGGTAACTTTAAAATCTAATACGGAAGTAGAAAATAATTCTAAAATAGAAGAAGAAACTAATAATAAAGTGGAAAAAGAAGAACCTAAAAAAGAAATAGTTGAAGAAAAAATTCCTGAAAAAAAGGAAGCATCTAAAGAAGTGACACCAAAATTTAATAAATTTACAAAATTAGAAAGTACAGAAAAAACTGTTATTTTAGTTGATAAATCTGGTAGTTATTGTGCTCAAGCTTTAGATTATTTCTATGAAGATTCACAATATATTTATTATTTTACTTGTAAGAAAAGTGGTTCAATGTATGTTATAAAAAATGGAAAAGAATATAAGTTAGTCGAAGCTTTAAAAACTG
Organism: uncultured Bacilli bacterium; assembly: GCA_947627915.1. Taxonomy (GTDB): domain Bacteria; phylum Bacillota_I; class Bacilli_A; order RF39; family UBA660; genus SIG200. The sequence continues at coordinate 21,133 of CANQXT010000005.1, read as the reverse complement.
GTGTTACCACTATTAAAGAATTAGAAGATAATGGTTATTCATTTCCTAAAAAAATTAAAAATTATGCAATTAAGTAATTACTAAGAGAGAGTTCAAGAATAATGAATTCTCTTTTTTTATATTTATCTATTGTATCTTAAAAATTGTTTTGTTATTATTAATATATAGGAGTATCAATAATGAAAATAGTAGTAGCAGCTTTAATTAAAAAAGATAATAAATATTTAATTGCAAAAAGGGCTTATGATAAAGAAGAAAATTTAGGTAAATGGGAATTTCCTGGGGGTAAAGTGGAAAAGGGAGAAGATGAATTTACGGCGATTGAAAGAGAAATGCAAGAAGAATTTGAAATTAAAGTAAAAGCAGTTAAATATTTAACAAGTAGTAATTTTGATACAGGTAAAAAAATATATTTAATTAAATTATATGAATGTCAATATTTAAGTGGTGATTTTAAATTAAATGCTCATTCTGAGTATGTCTATGTAGAAAAAAATAAATTACTTGATTATGATTTAGCTCCAGCTGATATTGAATTTGCTAAATATGTTAAAAATTTTTGTTAAAGAGATTATATGAATAGTGAAAATATAAAGGAATATATTGGAAAGAAAGTCTTAATTGAAATTGATCGACCACTTGGATCTAGGCATCCTAAACACAATTTTATGTATATGGTAAATTATGGCTTTGTGCCTAATACAGAAAGGCATTATAATGAATAATGAAGATAAAATAAATATTAATTATTTAACTAGTATATGCGATAATTTGGATTTAGATGAATATATCCAAATAAGAGAAGAAGTAAAAAAGAAAATGGAACATCCAGAATGGTTAGGAGATTTTTCAAAAGAAGATTTAATAAATGAATTAAATAATAATGCTAAGATATGGCTTTATTATGATAATGCTAAACCAGTTTGCTCTATGATGATTATGCCATGCTCAAAGGATGCAATAACTAAGTTTGAATTAGACATTAATTATGAAGAGGTTATGGATTATGGCCCTATGTTTGTATGTAATGATTATATTGGCAATGGATTACAATATCAAATGTTACAATTAATAGATAGTTATTGTAAAAGTAAAGGTTATAAATATGCAATTAGTACAGTTCATCCAGATAATAACTATTCTATTGTTAATTTTCTTAAAGATGATTTTAAGTTACATAAAGAGAAGAATTTTAAACGTGGAAGAAGAAATATATATATTAAAAAGTATTAGATAATAAAATAATTAGGTTAGTTAGTACTTTACAATTATTTATTTGTTTGCTATAGTATAATTTAAAAATTAAGGAGTATTAAATGAATAAATTGTTAGAAATTGCTAAAGAACATTTATATGATTTTCACATTCAAGAATCTAAAAATATAAAAAGAGAAAATGTAAAATTATTAGCATCTCAAGAATTAGCTGATAGAATATCTCATAATTTTTTAGTGAAAGATGAGTTTTATGATAATTGTCAAGTTGTTATTACTTTAAAAAATAATAGTTTATATTCTTATGGATGTAGTTGTCGAAAATTTCATATTACAAAATCTTGTAATCATATAGCGGCAGTAATAAATTATTATGGCGAAGAATTAACAAAAGTTGATCCCAATATGTTAAAAGTTATATCAAATAATATTATAAAAAATTTAAAACAAAATTCAAAAAGTAATATTAAAAAATTATTAAATGTGGAATATGAAATGAATTTTTATAATGATTATAGTAGATTTATAGAACTTAAAGTAAAAATAGGTACTACTAAATTATATACAATGAGTAGTAAAGCTAGTAATTTTTTTAGATCATACGAAACTGGCAAAGGAATAGTATATTTTGGTAAAGAGTTTGAATATGATCCAGAAGTACATTATTTTAGTGAAGAAGACGAAAAAATTATAGATTTGTTAACAAAATACATAAGAAATGATGGATTTATTTTTTATAATTATGAAATTAAAAAATTACTAAAATTATTTAGAAATAAAACATTTACATTTAATCATCATTTAGTTGAAGGAATTAAAGAAGAAATACCTTTTAATATAGGTTTAACTAAAGATAATGATGAATATACTTTAAAATTTGATTATAATAATTCAATAACAGTTTTAACAAATGACTATAACTATATAATATATGACAATAAAATATACCATTTAAATAATAATTATGCTAAATTATTATCTTTATTAGAGGATTTTAATATTAATTCTTTAGTATTTAATAAACAACAATTTAATGATTTTAGTAAAGGAATATTACCAATTATTAAAAATGATTTAGTAATAGATAGTAATATAGATGAAATAAGTGTTTTAAATACATCTAAAGTAAAATTATATTTTGATTTAAATCAAGATAATATAAGATGCAAAATAAAATTAAATTATAATAAAAAAGAAATAGATTATTTTGATAGTGATAAAGATATAGTTAGAGATCTTAATTTTGAGCAAGAAATAATTGAAGATTTAAACAAATATAAGTTTGAAATTATTAATAAAAAAATTGTTTTATTAAATTTAGATGATATTGTTGAATTTTTAGAAAACGGTTTAGATGCTTTTGCAGAAAAATATCAAGTTTATACTTCAGAAAAATTAAAAAGTGCTAGTATTATTAAAAAGACTAATGTTAGAAGTAACTTTTCTATTGGTAGTGATAATATTATGCGCTATAATTTTGAAATAGATGATATTGATAAGAATGAAATAGATAATTTAATTAATTCTTTAAGAAAAAAACAAAATTATTATCGTTTAAAAAATGGTAATATTGTGTCTTTAAAAAATGACTCTTTAAATGAATTAAGTGATTTAGTAGAAGATTTAAACATTGATATTAAAAATCCTAATGGAGAAATTCCTAAGTATCAAGCAATTTATTTAGATTACTTAAAGAAGGAGAAATACCCTTATTTAGAAACAAATAATTTATTTGATAATTTTATTACTAATTTTAGAAAATATCAAAATATTAATTTAACTATTAATGATAATATTTTAAGAGATTATCAAAAAGATGGAGTTAAATGGTTATATACTATATATAAATGTGATTTAGGTGGTATTCTTGCCGATGAAATGGGATTAGGTAAAACTATTCAAACTATTTATTTGATGAAAGAAATAATAAAAGAAGATGAGAATAGTAAATTTTTGATAGTTTGTCCAACTGCTTTAGTATATAACTGGGAAGATGAATTAAATAAATATGGTAAAAATTTAAGTTATAAAATTATTCATGGTACAAATAGAAATAAAAATATAGACACTATTAAAGAAAATATACTCATAACATCTTATGGTACTTTAAGAGAAGATATTGAACTATATGAGAAAATGAATTTTAAATTAATGGTTATAGATGAAGCCCAAAATATTAAAAATGCCAATGCAATGATTACAAAATCTACTAAAATGATAAAAGCAAGAACTAAAATAGCATTAACAGGTACCCCACTTGAAAATAGTATTGTTGAATTATGGAGTATTTTTGATTTTATAATGCCAGGTTTCTTAGGTACATTGAATAAGTTTAATGATAAATATCATTTTAAAGATAATGATGATAGTTATAATGAGAAGCTTTTGAAATTAAAACAAGTTACATCGCCATTTATAATGCGTAGAAAAAAGAGTGATGTAGCTAAAGAATTACCTGATAAAATCGAAAATAATATCTATATAGAATTAGGTGAAAAACAAAAAATATTGTATAGTAATGAAGTTAAAAATGTTAAAAAAGAAATAGATGAATTATTAAAAGTAAATGATTTTAATGCTTCTAAAGCCCAAATTTTAACTCTTTTAACAAGATTAAGACAACTTTGTGTTGATCCCCGTTTAATTTATGAAAATTATACAGGAGAGAGTATTAAGATTGAAAGTTTAATTAACATTTTAAAAGAAATTATTGCTAATAAACATAAAATTTTAATTTTTACAAGTTTTAAATCAGCTTTAGAAATTGTTGAAAAAGAGTTTTTAAAAAATGATATCTCGTATTATAAAATTGATGGTAGTGTTAGTTCTAAAAATCGAAAAATATTAGTTGATAAATTTAATAATGATACAACAAATGTATTTTTAATAACTATAAAGAGTGGAGGTACTGGTTTAAATTTAACAAGTGCTGATGTAGTTATACACTTAGATTTATGGTGGAATCCTCAAGTAGAAAATCAAGCAACTGATAGAGCCCATAGGATTGGCCAAACTAAAAACGTAGAAGTAATTAAATTAATTACTAAAGGAACAATTGAAGAGCGAATATTGGAATTACAACAAAAGAAACAAAAATTAAGTGATGATTTAATTGAAAAAGGTGAAATAGTTAATAATGAATTAGCTTCCTTAACAGAAAAAGATATTAAGAAATTATTAGATACTAATGATTAAATAATAAAATAATTTAAAAAATCTTTTTATAAATAAAAAATAGTGGTATAATTGACTAAAGAAAAATTACACTAAGATATGTAAAAAACTTATATTGTGGTATTGGGTATTAAAAGCGTAATTTTTCTTTTTTTAATTGTTTATAAATATTAATGGTATAATATAGTCAATAAAGGAGATGTATTTATGGGGTTATTTAGTATATTAATGGGATTACTTGGTGAAGATGATAATACAAAAGATGATAAATTAGAACAAGAAATGGATTGGAATCATTTTGATGAATCTGAAAAAGAAGAAGTTAGAAAAGGAAATTATGATGTATATAACTTTGAAGACTCTGAAGATGAAGATTTAGATGAAGATGATTATTATAGTGATAATTGGAAATAAAGGTGATTTTTGAATGAATTTTGATAAAGAATATAATAAGCAAATAAAAGATGAAATGTTAAAAGTATTAATTAAAAACGGAAAAATAAATTCCTTTAAATTTGCCTTGAAAGATTATAAAGGAATACTTAGTAAATATTGGGATATGGATGATTTAAATAATTTATATTGTGCTAAAAGCGCCATAGATGAATTTAAATATTTATTTGAAGAAGAAATTGAAGACGAAGAAGAAAGTCAAAGAAAAGCAAAATATAGTTTAGGATTCTTTGGTACTTTATTAGCGATAATTGTTGGCATATCAGAAGCTTTTGGGGGTAAAAAGTAATAGAAATAAACATTTAATTTACTAAATAGGTAAATTAAATGTTTTCTTTTGGAATTATGTATGTTATAATTGAATTAACCAATTACGTTAATCAAAAGAAAGGAGTAGTAAATGGAATTAACGTACAAAAATGAGAAACTTCAAAATATTTGTGAAAACCCCAAATATAATAAAGAATTGGTTAAAAAATATGGAATAGAAGTTGCTAAAAAATTACCTCAAAGGCTAAAAGAATTAAAAGCTTTTAACTCATTAAACGATGTTCCAATTAGTCCTCCTTTTAGGAGACATAAGTTATCTGGTAATTGAAATGGCCAGTTTGCTATTGATATTGTTAAGCAATATAGGTTAATTTTTAGACAAAAAGAAAATAATATAATAATAGAAGATTTAAAAAGAATAAAAGAAATAGAAATAATGGAGGTGTCGAAACATTATGAGTGAAGTAGATAAATTAAATGAATACGTAGTAGCACCAGGGGAAACGATTTTGGAATTGTTGGAAGTTAATTGTATGACTCAACTTGATCTTGCAAATAAAACAGGTATAAATAAAAAAACTATCAATGAAATTATTAATGGTAAGGCTCCTATAACTACTGCAACAGCATTAAAATTAGAATATGTTTTTAATATACCAGCTAGTTTTTGGAATAATTTAGAGAGTAGCTATAGAGAAGCATTAGAAAGAGAAAAAGATGTAAAATCTATTATAGAAGATGAGAAATATTTAATAAATATACCATACACAGAAATGGCAAAACGTAATTGGGACTACATTGAAAAGACAAGAAATCCATATGAGAAAGTTGTTAATTTAAGAAAATTTTTCTCAGTTGCTTCTCTTGGATTTGACACTGAATTAAAACAAAAATTGGCATTTAGAAAAAGTAAAAACGAAAAATTTTCTTATGATTCGTTATATTGTTGGTTAAGATATGGCGAAATTCAATCTAATAAAGATGTTTATCCTAAATTTAATATCGAAAAATTAAAAGAAAAAGTCAATGAAATTAGAAAGTTAGCTAATAAATCATTTTTAGAGCAATATGAAATAATTAAGAATATTTTAAAAGAGTGTGGTGTAGCTTTAATATTCGAACCTCATTTACCTAATACTTATGTTAATGGAGTATCTTATAAACTAACTTGTGATAAAGCAATTATAATGTTAAGTGATAGAGGTAAAAAAGATGATATTTTATGGTTTACATTATTTCACGAAATAGCTCATTTGATTAAACATAGTAAAAAGGAAGTTTTTATTGATTTAGAGGATACTGAAAGTAATAATATTGAATCTGAAGCTGATGATTTTGCTAAAAACATATTAATTCCTGATAGTATATATAATAAATTTATTAAAAATAACACTTGTTATGATGATAATATTTTAAAAAAATTTTCTGAAGAGAATAATATATCTACTGGAATAATAGTAGGAAGATTACAAAAAGATAAAATAATTGGTTGGAATGAATTTAATAATTTAATAACTAGATTGTAATGATATAGCAATATAATAGGATAAAAATTGACATATGATATTAAATAAACTATACTACAACTAGAAAGTGAAAGAACGGAGTAGTAAATAATGAATAATAAACTAAATAATATGTTAAAAGACTTTTTAAAAGATTCAGAAGGAAAAAGCATGGATGAAATAAATGATAATTTAAAAGATTTTTTTGAAAAGTATAATAATAACGAAATAGAATATAAGAATACTCCCCTAGATGATGCTTATGAATTATTAGAAAAAGCAGAGAGGTCTAAAACAGAAAAGGAAGCAGTTAAATTAGCTAAGTCAGCATATAAACTTTGTCCTGATTGTTTTGATGCTTTATTGTTTCTAGTTGAATTAGAAGAAAGTGAATTAAAGAAAGAAAAACTATTAAATGATGGTTTAGAGAGAGAAAAGAAAAGATTAGAGGAACATAATTTTTTTGATAAAGAAAATATAGGATCATTTTATGGTTTATTTGAAACAAGACCATATATTAGAGGCTTATATTTTAAAGCTTATATTTTACTTAATAGTGGTAAGATGACACAAGCAAAAGAAATTTGTAAAGAAATATTACGTCTTAATGAAAGTGATAATACGGGTGCTAGATATTTATTAATGGCTATATATGCTGTTTTAGAAGATGAAAAGGGAATGTTAGCGTTATATAAAAAATATCCTGAAAAAGATTTAGAAATGTTATTCCCATTATTTGCTCTATATTATAAATTAGGTAATGATAAAAAAGCAAAGAAATACTTAACTGAAATTGATAGTCTTAATCCTAATTTTATAAAGTTCTTTAGAGACACTTTAAAAATATCAAAAAATATAACACCAGGATATTATTCACGTGGTGATGCTTCTGAAGTCTTAATGTATTTTGATCATTATAGATTTTTAATATTAACTTTAAGAAATATTGATGAGTATATTTTAGATTATTTTAAAAACAAATAATATAAAGATTTACAAATGTTTCTTTTTAAGTTGAGGATAATATGATAAAAGATAAAGATAATGTTATATATAGTTTAGAAAAATATATTAAAGAATTAGAGAATAGTATAGCTTTTTCGATAGAAAATAAGCAAGATAACTTTAGTGAAGTTTATAGTTGTTTAGGTAGTGTATTATTTTGGATTGGAGCTTGTTTAGATAGGTTAAAAGAAAATGGTGAGTGTGAGAGTGAATATGAACTAGCTTTTAGGGGTGCTTATAATGCTCAAAAACATAGTATAAAATTAATTAGTTTTCAATGTTATGAACGAGGTGGAATATCTACACCATTCACTCTACCTTTTAGTATTCCTGCTCCAAGATATTGCTTTGAAAAATTAGATGAAAATGTAATAGATAGAGAAAATCAGATTAAAGCATATAATAAGTATTTGGCTCAAAATAATATAATTTTTGAAATTAATAAAATAAAAGAAATTATAATTGAAAAAATGAAGAAGTATTAGTTTTTTTATATTTTAGTAATAATTGGTGTAATAATTTTTAAAAATTTAAAGTTATTACGCTTAACCGTAATAACTTTGTAGAATCATAAAAATAATATCGTGATTCTTATTAAACGTATTGTTTTTTATTTGCGGGAGGAGATAGTCATTGTGTAACTAATGTGTAACATTTAAAGCCAATTAATAATTTTATAAACAAGCATAAACCTAGGTAATCGATTGTTAATTACCGAGATTTATTAAAGGAGTTATGTAAAAAAAGTTCAAAAGAACATAATAAAAGATGGTGGATTAATAAGATTTAAAGGAAGCGACAGAATTAGAATTGATATTTATGATAATGGGGTTGATTATTGTGTTGAACAAACAGAAAAAGTATATTCTAAATACGAGGTAAGTTATGTTGAAAATAAATAATAATGAATATAAAGTGTTATCTTCAGAAATTAAATTTGTGAATGCAACAAATAATAATATAAAAGGTTACTCAATTTTAATTTCTTTAGATATTGAATATAATAATATTAAAGGTTATATAGCTTTTTATGTTGATTTCTTTGATAATATGGATTTTAAAAATATAGAAAATAAAAGATATGAAGAGTTGCCTACTAATCTTGATTCGAAGATAGAGATGATAGAAATATTTGATACTAAAGAATTTATTGATTTTGTTGATAGTATAGTTAAACTAGAATTTGGTTGTATTCAAAATAATCGGATTAAAATGAGTTTAAATATCAATGATGAAAATATTAAACTAGATTATCAGGGAGAATTAGACATTACTTAAAAATTACACTATGGCAATCGTAAAGTCTAGATTTGTTAAGGTGATATTCTCTCTCTTATATAATTTGTTAGTTCAAAATAATGTTATAATTTAATAAAAGAAGGAGAAAGAGAATGATATATATAACTGGTGATACCCATAGAGATTTTTCAAGACTTTTTAGTGTAGATAGTAATAAAGAAGATATGTTAATAATATTAGGTGATGCTGGAATAAATTATTGTCTTAATGAAGAAGATAAAAAACTTAAAAAATATCTAAAAAGGTTTAACTTGAAGTTGTTTTGTGTAAGAGGTAATCATGAAGAGCGACCTGAAAATATAAAAACATATAAAGAAAAAGAAATGTTTGGAGGTAAGGTATTTGTTGAAGAAGAATATCCTTATCTTATATTTGCTAAAGATGGTGATTCTTATAATATTGATGGAAAAAGTGTTCTTGTTATAGGAGGAGCTTATTCAGTAGATAAAGAATATCGTTTATTATATGGTAGTAGGTGGTTTAAGGATGAGCAGTTAAATGAAAAAGAACAAGAAAAGATTTTAAAAAAAGTTAAAGGTAAACATTTTGATATAGTATTAACACATACTTGTCCTTTAAAGTATGAACCTAAAGAAGTATTTATGAAAGGTTTAGATCAATCAAAAGTAGATAAATCTATGGAAAAATTTTTAGATAAAATTGAAGAAAATATTGATTATGATAAGTGGTATTGTGGTCATTATCATACAGAGAAAAAAATTGATAAATTAGAGTTTATGTTTGGGAGAATAAAAATATTTTTAACAGATGAGTTTGTTCCTAAGTTTAATAGAAATGGTTATGAAATAATAAGGGATTACTGTAGTCAGGAAACTGCTCATAAAAACGAAGTATGCTGTCCTAAATGTAAGGGAAAAAATATAATTATCCAAAAAGGTGATGGCGAAAGTATTTATGGATTAGATGAAATAGCTATTATTTGCAATGATTGTAAGAAAGTATATGGATTTAATAATGTTAGATATAAACCTAATTGTCCTAAAGAATTATAGATTAATTAATACAAAAGATTCAGCATTCAACTGAATCTTTTTCAAATTCTTGAATTAAATTATCGATATCATTATGTGGAATACGAGTATTATTATGTTCTTTTAATCTTTTACAAGAGTTAATAGCGTCTTTGACTGAAATAATATTTTTATTTTTCATTAATTTAATTATTTTTAGAGTTCTAATAACTTCAACTCCATTTGCTTCACTATAATCTTTAAGTCTCTTGTCTCCAGTAGCTAAAATGGCATTATTGTGTTTGGCGATTATAAAATTGATAATATCGTATGGAGATAATCCACTTACTATTTTAGAAATATTTACCATTTCATTAATTTCTTCTGAAGTAGCAGGAATTGTTTTTAGTTTTTTTATAATATTAATATTTCCGGTATTAGAATTAATTTCATCTCTTTTAACCATATCACTTATGTAAACATTATCTAATTTAACAAACTTGTCTAAAATATTAGCATTACTAAGATCTGTTATGATATTAGTATCTGTAATTATTATCTTCGTTGTTATAGTCATCTATAGTCATTTCTAATAACTCACATGCTTTATTTAAAGATATGATGTTATTTACTTCTAATTTGTGAACAAGTTTTTTAAATTGATATGATTTTTCTGCCATAATTGGATCTGGTTCATGTTTTTTATAACCTTTTGAACTAAGTGAAATATTAATTTTTTTATATAAATGTTCTGATATAATATTTAATTCTCTTAATCTATAAATAATAGCAGCAATACTAACTTTATATTCATTTTTAAATGCTCTTAATTCATAGAAACTTATGTTATTTCTTGAGATACCAAATTCATTAATCATTGCATCTTTTGACATTAATAAACTACTTGCAAATTTATTACATAATTTTTCTTCATTTAAATTTTTATCTTTGATATTTAAAACTAAATGGCCTAGTTCATGAGCAATAGTAAATCTTTGTCTTTCACCATCAATATTATTTAATAATACTATTAATGGTATGTTATTAACAACTTCACTAAGTCCATCAAAGTCAGAAAACCTACCATTGCTATTATCTATTTCAATAATTAATATTCCGATATTTTCAAGTATATTTATTAAATCAGGAATAGGTTGATTAATTGATAATTGATAATTTCTTCTAAATTCTTCAGCTGCAAGTTCCACATCATTTTCAGTATTACAATTATATCTTTTCAATATATTATCATTTGCTTTTATTTCATTTAATTTAATAACTTCAATATAATCAGCAACTTTATTTTGAATAATTTCTTTTAATAATTCAAGATTTTCTCCTTTAAGTCTTTGTCTTTTTCTAAATGAATTGAATTTCATTTCTGGTTTATCATATGTCTTTAATAAATCTAAAACTTGTACTCCATACGCATTGGCAAACTCAATTAATTTTTGTGAGTTAGCATGTATTTCTCCTTTTTCATATTTAGAAATTGCGGGAGCAGACATATTTAACAATAATCCTGCATCTTTTAACGATAAATTTTTTAATAGTCTAATTCGCTTTAAGTTCTTACCAATTTCTTGCATTTTATACCTCTTATTTCTAGTTAATATTTTATCATAAAAAAGTAGAAACGTAAACTAATTTTATAAATAGAAAAAATTATAATTATGTAAATGCATGAGGAGGAGATAGTCATTGTGTAACTAATGTATAACAATTAAAGCCAAAATTATTAAGAAAATAAGTTAATTATAATTTTGTTAATAATAATTTTTTAAAAAGTTGCGTAAAGTAGAAATTTATTTATTAACATTAACATTGACATTTTATTATATTAATTATAGAATAAAAAACGTCTTTATATAAAATAAAGCATGAATTAGGAGGCATTTAGTATGAAAGATATTTTAAATGAGACGTTACAAATTTTAAAAGTTAATATTCCATCAATAATTTCTTTAATAGGTATTTTAATATCTTATTTTAGTATTAAAAAATCTTATAAAAATGATTTAAATAAAATGAAAAATGAAATAGTATCAGAAAAAATAGAAGATTTACCATTTGAAATTTTAAATATAATGCATAATACAATAAAAAATCCGACTTCAAAAAGGAACGTGGAAGATTTATCAAAATTTATGTATAAAGTTATTTCATACGGAAGTGTTGATGCAGTAAAAATAGCCTGTTGTGTGCAGCAGACAGCATATAAAAATGATAATTCTTATAAACTATTGGCAGGATTTAGTTTATTAATTACACAATTAAAATATGATTTAACAGGACAAGTTATTTCACCTGAAAGTTATTTTCAAATAAAATTAAATGATTATGTAGATAAAAGAGAGGAAATTGTAAAAAACATAAATTTAATTATAGAAGATTTAAATTTAAAAAAGGAATTTAATGTTAAATAACATAATTATTAGCGCTAATTTGATTAAAAACTAGTGCTTTTTTATTATAAGATTACTATTTTTTTCTTAACTGTCGGAGACTATTTTAAAGGGTTTTAGGGAAATGCCCTAACAAGAAAATGGGTGTAACAGCACCATGCTTGCTAGTTTTAAAATCAATACCTATGGGTGTGGAAAATATAATGTTTAAAAATAGTTACTATTCACAGCTAAAATGACTGAAAATTAACTTTTACCACTTTTGGTATTAAAAATGCTGTAAAATTGGGAATTGATATATAAAAAGCAATGATTTTTTATATAAATCTCCCACTTTGAAAAAAATGACATTTTTAAAAATTTTTTCTGAAATAACTGCAAATCCTTATATTATCTAGTTTTGAGAGATTTTTTAAAATCGGCTGTGAATAGTAACTAAAAATAGGTTTTTTTTATTAAATTGCATTTACTAATTTGCAATAAAATGTTATAATTTTGTTATGAAAGTAAATGATGATTGCTATGGATAATGAGAGTAAAATTAAAAATTTTTTAGACAGTAATCATGGGTATATACTAACATCGGATTTTTTAAATTTAAATATTAGCAAGCCATTAATAAAAAAGTATGTAGATAGTGGACTTATAAAAAAAGTTTCTCATGGCATTTATATGGATAGTGAATTATTAGAAGATGATGAATATATTTTTCAATTAAGATATCCGTCGGCAATCTTTTCATACAAAACAGCTTTAAATATTTTGGGATACATATATAGAGAACCTCAAGTGAAAGAAGTAACTATTAATAATAAAAAGCGAGTATTAGGAAATTATAAAGTACATTATATATCAGACAAATATTATAATATTGGAGTTATAGAAGTTGAAGATATATTTCACAATCCTATCAAAGTTTATAATATTGAGAGATGTATTTGTGACATATTAAGAAGTAATGATTTTGATTTAGAACTTCAAAATAATATACTACATGAATATTTTAAAAGTAAGGAAAAAGATATAGATAAATTGTTAGAATATTCAAAAACTTTTAATATCTATGATAAAGTTAGTACTTTAGTTGATTATGCAGTAAGATAGGAGGTATTGAGAATGAGTGAAAAAGATTTAGATTCTAGTAATGTAGAATATACTGAAGAAGTAAAACCTGATGGTTATGTTAAACAACTACAATGGGATATGGCTATAGGTCTTCAAGAAGTAGATAATTTAAAACCTTCTAAGTATTTTGAAAGACTTGTTAGTGATAATGTAGAAGGAAATCTTACTATAGAACAAGTAGAAAAAGATTTAAAAGAATACTATATTGAAAAAGAAAAACAAAACGATATAAATCATAATGAAATGGAATGTGATTTAGTTTCTACTAGAATTGTAGAATTATTGCAAATTGATAATTTTGAACTATCTGTGGATTATTTAAAATATGTTCATAAATATTTATTTCAAGATGTTTATGAATTTGCTGGAGAATTTAGAAAAATAGATTTTTCTAAACATGAAAAAATATTAAATAATGATTCGGTAGCTTATGGAGATTGTAAAACTCTGAATGAATCATTAGAGTATGATATATCATTAGAAAAAGAAAAGAATTATAAAGATATGAGTATTGTTGAAGTAATTAATAATATAACTAATTTTTCATCAAATATTTGGCAAGTACATCCTTTTAGAGAAGGAAATACTAGAACTACAGCATTATTTATAGAAAAATATTTGATTAGTTTAGGTTATGAAGTAGATAATACATTATTTAAAGAAAAGTCAGTTTATTTTAGAAATGCATTAGTTAGAAGTAATTATTTTAATAATTATTTAAATATAAAAGAAGATAAAAGTTATTTAATTAAATTTTATGAAAATTTATTATTAGGAAAAAATAATAATTTACATTCACAAGATTTAATTGTTAAAGAATTATTTTAGGAGTATTAATATGGGAAAATTTTATATAAAAAAATTAGGTCATAATGAATTAGGAAGTGTTACCGAAGGACGAGCACATAGAGGAAGGTTTTTATTAATATCAAAGAAGGCAATAGCTGAAGGCTTTTTTCCTACTTTATCTACTGTACAAACCAATGACAATGCAATATTACCAGTTATAAATATAAATTTAAACAAAAAAGTGTATTGTAATTTTGTATATCATAATGATAAGATTACTAAAAAATTGTCTAATGGTAGAGATGAATATAGATTTTATTTAAATAATGATATGGAAAATAATGAGCTTTTCTTTGAAAAAGATGATATAGTTATTTTTATGACTAGAATGAATGTAAATGAAAATGAGTTTGAAAAAGTATATTTTGTGAAAAAAATTTCTAAAGAATCAGAGCAATATGAATTTGTTGATAAAATTTTAGAGGAAAACAAAATTGGTGGTGGGCACGCTTTGTTTGATGGAGATATTTTTAATTTAGAACAAGAAATTCAAGAATATGATCTTTCTAATGCTAAAACAGAAATATCAAATCAAGTTATAGATCAAATAAAAGATAGTGCTAAAAACATTGAGAATTTATTTACAACTAGTTCATTTAGAGATTTTGTTATGACGGGATATTGTAGAAAATGTGCTATAACAGGAATTAGTATAGAATATGAGGAATTATTAAATTTAGAAGCTGCTCATATTAAACCACGTGCACATGGCGAAATAAATTTACCATCAAATGGAATTGCGATGTCTAGAGATATGCATTGGGCTTTTGATAAAGGATTTTTTACAATAAATGATGATTACACTATAAAGGTACATGAAGATGTTAAAAGTGAGTACTTAAATCAATTTAATGGTAAAAGAATATTCTTACCAGAAAATGCTTTTTTTAGGCCAAATAAAGATTTTCTAAAATACCATAGAGAAGTTATATATGGGATGTTTAAATACACTGGAAGTATTAGAAAAGTGACAAATTAGGAGGTACAACATGAATGTAATTGATTTATTTAGTGGCTGTGGAGGTCTGTCTTATGGATTTGTTGAAGCTGGTTGTAATGTCATTATAGGCGTAGATAATGATGAAGCAGCTTTAAAAACCTTTGAATTAAATCATCCAAATAGTAAAGGTTTAAATCTGGATTTGTTTAATGAGAAGTTTATAAATGTTTTAGAAAAAGAAGTTGGAAAAAGAAAAGTAGATATTATTGTAGGGGGTCCACCATGTCAAGGTTTTTCTTTAACAGGTAGTAGAAATGTAGAAGATCCTAGAAATAGTTTATATAAAGCAATGTTTATTGCAGCTGAAAAATTTAAACCAAAGGCCATTTTAATTGAGAATGTGCCTAGTATAGAAAAACTTTATGGTGGCAAATTCTATGATTTAATTATTTCGGAATTTAAAAAAAATGGAAATTACAATTTTAAAGCAAAAATATTGTATGCTCCAGATTACGGAGTGCCACAAATTAGAAAAAGAATATTTTTTATAGGTATTAGAAAGGACATTGGGGATGTTAGTTTTCCTAAAGAAACAAACAATGCAAGTAATTATGTAACATGTTCAGATGCAATAAGTGATTTACCATCGTTAGAAAATACCTTAGGAAAGGAAATTCAAGAATATGATAATATAGCAAAGACTGATTATCAAAAATTCATGAGAAGGAATTCTAATAAAATATATAATCATGTTGCCACAAATCATACAGAAGAGGTAAAGAAAGTTATATCATTAGTTCCTGATGGAGGAAATTATAAAGATTTACCTAAAGGAGTAGGAACCAGTAGAAAATTTAATGAAGCATGGACAAGATATAATAGTAAAAAGCCATCTAAAACAATTGATACAGGACATAGGAACCATTTTCACTATAAATATAATAGAATACCAACTGTGAGAGAAAATGCTAGGTTACAATCTTTTCCTGATAATTTTATTTTTATTGGAAATAAAACTCAGCAATATAGGCAAGTTGGTAATGCGGTGCCTCCGCTTTTAAGTTATAATGTTGCAAAAGAAATATTGAGAATAATTGGTGATTCTAATGAAAAGAATTAATTATATAGATTTATTTGCAGGTTGTGGTGGGTTATCAGATGGATTTGAGGCAACAAATAAATATAATATTTTAGCTGCAGTAGAATGGGAAAAGAAGCCATTAAAAACTTTAGAAAAAAGATTAAATAACAGATATAAATTAAAAAATTCTAATAGCGTTTGTTTAAACTTTGATATACAAAGAACAGATGAATTGTTTAATGGTTGGAATGATACGAAATATGGAATTAATGAAGGACTAAATAGCATTTTAAAAAATAAAAAAGTTGATTTTATTATTGGAGGGCCACCATGCCAAGCTTATTCAATTGCTGGTCGAATAAGAGATGATAATGGTATGAGTTTTGATTATAGAAATTATTTGTTTGAAAGTTATATAAAAGTAGTATCAAAAGTTAGGCCTTCTATAATAGTTTTTGAAAATGTACCTGGTTTATTAAGCGCAAAACCAAATGGAATAAATATTGTTGAAAAAATAAGAGATGAATTTGATAAAAATGGTTATGAAATTTTAGAAAGACTTAATCAAGCTATAATTGATGTTAGCGATTACGGGGTTCCACAATATAGAAAAAGAATAATAATTGTTGGAGTGAGAAAGGACTTATTTAATCAAAAAGATATCCAGACAATTTTAAATGATTTCTAT
This sequence comes from uncultured Bacilli bacterium, assembly GCA_947627915.1. GTDB lineage: Bacteria > Bacillota_I > Bacilli_A > RF39 > UBA660 > SIG200. Next base: position 4,154 of record CANQXT010000005.1, on the reverse strand, counting down.
CAAAACATTTTACCTAAATATAAATCAAAAAAAATGACAGTAAGAGATGCAATATCTGATCTGCCAAAAATTTATCCTAAAATCAATGAAAATAAAGTAAGTTACATTTCTTATGATAATAAATATGGCGATCATATATCTAGACAACATAGTATTAGAGATATAGCCATTTTTAAAAAATTGGCTACTGATAAAGTGGAAAAAATGAATAAATTTAATGACTCTGAAAGTATAAAACAATTATATTATGAAACTACTGGTAAATGGTCTAATATTCATAAATATCATGTTTTAGATTGGGATGAGCCAAGTACAACGATAGTAGCACATCTTCATAAAGATGGCTTGAGACATATTCATCCTGATCCAGAACAAGCTAGAAGTATAACTGTAAGAGAAGCAGCAAGGCTTCAATCTTTTGATGACGATTTTGAATTTATTGGCTCAAGGAGTGATGCTTTCAAGATGATAGGCAATGCAGTTCCGCCAAAATTTGCAAAGTGTCTTGCAAATGCTTTATACGATTTTTTTTGCAAATATTGTGTTAATAATATAAAAAAAGATAAAACATGATATAATTATAGTGTTTTGATATCATTTAATATGATATCTTTTTTCGATAGGAGGATTATATGTTAGAAGAAGGAGGATACTTTGCAATTCAAGGATTTTCTTATCAATATATTGTATCGTTAATTGAAATATTTAAATCTAGTGAAAAAAATAAACAATTTAATTTTGAATATATACAGGATTTTAATGATAATGAAGTCATTTATCAAATGAAATATAAAGCTACACAGCATTTTACTAATAGTCAAATAAAAGAAGCTGTAATTAAGATATTTGAGCAATTTAATATTATACAAAAGGAATATGTATTGTATACATGTTTTAAAGACAAAACAGATGAGATTTTAACTTTTTCTTCTGTTAAAGAGTTAGACAAAGTTTTATTAAATTGTAAAATTGATAAAAAAGTTTATACATTTACTTATGAGCAAAAGGAACAATTTATAAAACATTTTAAGGTTATTTTCTCACATAATTATGTTGAAAAAGTTAATGAATTGATTGAAATTATACAAGAGGAATTTCAAGTATCTAAGGATATCGCTGAAATATATTTTTATAGTTTAGAATCATATATAATTAATATTATTGTTAATAATCTACCACAAAATAGAAAATGTACAAAATATGAATTAATTAGATATTTAAAAAATACTTCAACCTTTATTTTTATGGATTTTTTTTCTAAAAATATGGAATATAATAAATATCTTAAATTTGTAAGAAAACAATACTTTTTTGAAAAAAATATAAACGATCATAATAGAATTTTTATAATTAATTGCGAAAATAGTGATATAAATGATTTATATGACTGTGTACATAAGATAATAAAAAAATTTTATGTAGTAAATAAAAAAAACAATATGATTAAATCACATGCTCCATATATTTACTTTTCAAATTTATCAAGCGAGGGCTTAATAAAGTTAAAGGAAAAAATATTTGAAAATTATGTATTTACGGACGGATGTCCATATAATGGATGTAAATTTAAAGTTGAATTTATAACAAAAAAATTTTTAGTTAAAGATAACATTAGTTGTAAAATAATAAATACTAGAGATAATTTAGACCAAGTAATTGAATATTTAAATGATGAATTATTAAAAATATATGAATTTTATATTGACGAGTATGTAAAATTAGAATTACAAAACAGCTATATTATAAAAATAAGTAAAATGTCTGATATAATAAAAATTTTAAATTAGATATGTTTAGGAGGTAAAATATGAACGAAGGAAAAATAAATGCTGAGGTAATTTCTGTAAATCCTGATAAAGTTAAGATTATGGTATATAGTATGGATGATTGGAAAACAGCTGAAGAAAAACTAAAAGTTGGATCTTATTTAGAAATAAAGGATGATAATTCAGATGAAGATGAATATGTTGTAATTGCAATAATAGATAATTTTAAAATTGATTTAGTTGAAATAACAAAAATAGATGAAACTGGTCAAAAATATATTGATGTTGAAAGAAGATATATATTAGAGGCAACACCATTAGGCAGTATATATGATGATAAATTTACGAGAGGCGGGGATACTTTGTCAATTCCTCCTAAATCAGTTTCAGTAGCAAATGAAAATATAATTAATAAAATTTTTAGCGATTGTATAAATGAAAATGATAGATTTTCTTTTAGCACTTTATCAAATAATAAAAAAATAAAAGTAAGTGTTAATGGAAATAAATTCTTTAATAAGCATTTAGCTATAGTGGGATCAAGTGGTTCAGGGAAGTCACATACTATAGCTAAAATAATTCAAACTGCTATTACTGCAAAAAAAAGTATATTTTCATCTCCAAACAATTCACATATTATTATTTTTGATATACATTCTGAATATGCTACTGCTTTTCCAAATGCTAATATAATTAATATTGATAATTTAGTACTTCCTTATTGGTTGTTAAATGGAGATGAATTGGAAGAATTATTTTTAGATTCAGGAGACAATAATAATTATAATCAGTCGTCTTTACTACGAAATTTAATAACTCTAAATAAACAAAAATTTTCCAAAGATTTAAGTATGAATGATGTTGAAAAAATAGACTTTGATTCTCCTGTGAAATTTGATGTAACAGATATTCTTACATGTTTAAGAAACTTAAAGTTAGAGACATACGAATACGGGAATGATTTAGTAGCAAAGTATATTACAGGCGATAAAAGTTATAATAATTTGTCTGAAAAATATATGGATTACTTCGAAAAAATATTGGATTTTCAAGTGCCTTCTCCCGGAAAAATAAAAAGGGGAACATATAGCGACGGTACAATCGACAAGTTTATAAATAGATTTTATAATAAAATTACTGATAAGAGACTAGAATTTTTATTTGGTGAAAATTCTAAGAATATATCTTTTAAAGATGTTCTTAAAGAATTTACAGGTTACAACAATAAGTCAAATGTTACTATAATTGATTTAAGTGGTGTGCCTTTTGAGGTATTAAGTATTACTGTATCTTTAATTTCTAGAATATTATTTGATTTTTCTTATTATAATAAAAAACTAAATAATGATACAAAAATACCTTTATTACTTGTTTTTGAAGAAGCTCATAAATATGTTCCTAAAAGTGATTTGTCTAAATATAAATCATCTAGAGTTTCAATTGAAAGAATAGCAAAAGAGGGAAGAAAGTATGGAATAACTTTAGCTATTGTTAGTCAAAGACCTTCAGAAGTATCAGAAACAATTTTCTCTCAATGTAATACTTTTCTCGCAATGAGATTAACTAATCCGGATGATCAAAACTATGTGAAGAGGTTATTGCCTGATACTTTGGGCAATTTAACAAGTAAGCTTAATTCTTTAAGTGCAGGTGAAGCTTTGTTAATTGGTGAATCTGTTGTTATGCCATCAGTAGTAAAGATAGATAATTGTGACCCTCAACCATCATCCAATGATATAATGTATTTGGATATTTGGAAAGAACAATGGTATGAAGATAATTTTGAAGAAATAATTAGAAATTGGGAAAGCTAGAAATTTATCTGGGATTATCTATAATTATATTAGGTACTAGGGAAAATACCTGATTGAAACAATAGATGTATTAAAGTTCAAATTAAAAGAACTTCACATATTTATCTAATTAAAAATATTGGAATTAATCCCGTATTTTTGTTGTGACTAAATATGTCTAGTTCTTTTTTCGTGTTCTAAAAGAGGCTAGTTAAGGAAGGAGGAAAATAGAACACTTACTTAGATAATCTTATATCAAAAAAGAGAGAATAGGTATAGAAAATTTTATTAATTTAGTTATATCAATTAGTTTGTTAGGAGATAATAGATTAACATTTTTTGAAAGATTGTTATTAATTGAAATAATGTCATTAAGCAAGAAAGAGGGGTATTGTTGGACTACTAATGAATATTTTAAAAATTTATTTAGTGTTAGTAAGCAAACAATATCCAAAAGTATAAGTAGTTTATCGAAGTATGGTTATGTTGTTTTAAAATACGATAAGAAAGAAAAGAATAATTCTAAAAGAGTTATTAGGTTATCAGAAGTATTAAAAAATCAGATATCAGGTATTAAAAATAATCTTAATACTGG
>CANQXT010000004.1 GCA_947627915.1 uncultured Bacilli bacterium | reverse complement strand
AAAAAAAACTTTATAAAATTTTTATTCTTAAATTTCATAAAGTTTACTCTTTTAAATTAATTTGCTCTTTTTTTCTGCCATTTTATATTTTTTAAATTATAATCTAACATATTATAAATATCACCATCTAATAATTTTTCAGGATCATTATCTTCAAAATTACTTCGATTATCTTTAACTAATTTATAAGGTTCTAAAATGTAACTTCTTATTTGACTACCAAAGTCAATATTCTTTTGATTTTCTTTTAAAGCATTCTTTTTTTCATCTTGTTCTTTTAAATATATTTCATATAATTTATTTTTTAACATTTTTAAAGCCATCTCTTTATTCTTAAGTTGACTTCTTTCTACTTGACAAGATACGACTATTTTACTAGGTAAGTGTGTAATTCTGACAGCAGAATTAGAAGTATTAACTGATTGACCACCAGCTCCACTAGAATGATAAACATCTATTTTTAAATCCTCTTCTTTAATTTCAATATTTGGTGTATCATTAAATTCAGGTGTAACCGTAACAGATGCAAAAGAAGTATGTCTTCTTTTACCAGCATCAAAAGGACTAATTCTTACTAAACGATGAACCCCAGTTTCTCTTTTTAAATAACCATAGGCATTTTCACCTTTTATTAAAATAGTTGCTGATTTAATTCCCGCTTCTTCCCCAGCACCTTCATAAATTATTTCATAAGTATAATTATATTTTTCACAAAATCTTTCATACATTCTTAAAAGCATTGAAGCCCAATCACAAGATTCTGTACCACCAGCCCCAGGATGAATTTCTAAATAACAATTTAAACTATCATATTCGCCATTTAAATGTGTTTCTTTTTCTAAAATAGTACATTCTTTTTGAATACTATCTAATTCTTTATTATATTCATCTTCATTTAATTCATCTTTTAATAACTCTAAAGTATTTATGGACTCTAATAAAGTATTATATTTATGAACTTTCTTTTTTAAATTACTATATTCACTATTTACTTTATTTGCTTCTTCATAATCATTCCAAAAATTTTCAGTATTAATTTTACTTTCTAATTCTTTAATTCTATTTTCTAATTTAGGAATGTCAAAGAGACCTCCCAATAACAAGTAAATCATTTTTAATATTTTCTAACATTTTATTTTCTAAACCTTTCCAAATTATTTTGTTAAACTTCTAATTTGTGATATATCTCCTTCAATATAACTAATATTTACTTTATCTTCTTTTTCTAAGAATGGTAATAAGTAACGATTAACTTTTATATCTACATAATATAAATTATTATCTGTATCAGTTATATAATAAATTGTATTACTATCTATAACTGCATTAGTAATCTTTTTAATTGTTATTTCTTTTGTCTTTAAAGTACTATCATCAACAACATTATTTTCACTTAAATATTTTTCTTTAGCAGCTTCTATACCTAAAGATGCATCACTTACTACTACTTTTTGATAATCAGCTACATCAATAAAAGCATACATTTTAACTAAACCGGCATTATCTTTTAAACTTAATAAATATGTTGGTTTATTATTTAAATTAATTAATAATGGGAATGATGCTTCATATTCTTTTTCTTGAACTAAACCTTCTGCAGAGGCCATCGCACTAAATTCTTCTGCTCCTGGACATAAATAATAATTTGTTTCTTTGGTTCTTAAATTAACTAGTACAAATCCTAAATTAGATTCATCACTAGATACAGAAGTAATACCAGTATATAAATATACATCATCATCCATAACTAAATAATTATAACCTTCAGTTGTATTAATAACATCTTTTTGACCAAATATTGAGTTAAAGAAACCATTACGATATTCTCCCCAGTTATCTATTTGTTCAATTATTAAATCAGCACTATATAAATGATCTACCCAAGTAGGAACATCTTCTTTTTGATATTTTTTACTTTCACCAGTAATTGGATCTAAAATTACTGCTCCAGTTATTTCTTTCTTTAAACCTATACCTGTATATTTAATTGTTGGTACAATCCAATATGGATTACCATCATTATCTATCTCAAAAGTTGCTTCATCAAAAATAGTTGTTGGATAACTTAATCTTAATTTTCGATTTAAATCTTCAAAAAAGTAAGCACTAGGTAAATATTTCATACCCTTATCTAACGTAACTAAATTAGCTGTACCATCAACAGAATTAACTTTAATATAACCTTTAATTCCTTCATCACGATTAGCAAAATATTTAATTATATCTACATATTCAATTGGAGTAACTCGTATTATTTCATTATTATAATTAATTTGCGTATATAAATCACTAACATAAAATTGACTTACCCAAGTCGTAAATTCACCCATTTTACGATCTCCTAGTTTTTCACTACTATCTTTATCAATTAAAGGGGTTTTAGAAAAATCAACTGGCGAAACATCTTTTATAAATTCATGATTTTCAGATACTTTTATTCTTTGGCTATAACTTTTAGCATTAAAAATTGGGGAACAAATAAAGTTTACTAATAGAATTACTATAAGTATACATGCTAAACAAATTGGTAATACATAATTTATTGTATTAATTCTTAATTTTTTAGTTTTAACGGAAACATCACTAAATAATACAGAAATAAAATTGTATACTAAAACGATAGCAAAGATGAAAAACCAAAATAAAGGACTACTTAAATTAATTGGGGGTAAAACAAAATAATAAAATACTAAAGTAAATATTAGTGTACAAATTATTGTAATTATATTCTTTTTCATATCTAACTCTCCTTCTTGCCTATATTTTAACATTATTAAAACAAAAAAGAAAGATTCCTCTTTCTATTTATCAAAACCATATTTTTTATTGAATTTTTCAATATTTCCAGTTTTCTTTGCTTTTCCTTGTGCTCCTGTATAGAATGGATGACATTCACTACAAACTTCAACATGGATTTCATCTTTTACAGATTTAGTTTTAAATGTAGCACCACAAGTACATTTAACAACAGCATCTTTTAATTCTGGATGGATATTTGCTCTCATTCTTTTTCTCCTTTCGCCATACTAATTTTTTAGTATAGAAACTTTCTCCGTTCTTTAGTATTATAACATATATTCCAAATACTGCAAGTCAAAAATTACGATTAGAGTAAATTTAAAATTTTTATTGCTATTTCTTTATGAGCTTGATAATTAAAATAATAATCATCTTTATGAAGAAAATAATCTTTATTATTTAATAAATCACTAATATCTATATAATTAACTTTATATTTAGAAGCAATGTTATTTAAACTAGCATTAATAAGAATGGTATCTTGCATAGTTAAATATTTATTATGATAAAGACCAATAATAAATATATTACTTTCTGAAATATCTTTTATGTTCTTAATCAATTTTTCATAATTAATAATAAATTCTTCAATAGATTTAGTATTTAAATCATTAGTTATGGCTTTTTTCGTTAATTCTTCTTCCCCAATAGCTATAGTAATAATTGAAGCATTATGAATTAATTGTTTAATTCTTTTTTGATTATTTAATTTATTTAATTCAAGATCATTTAATAATTCTTTTAATAAATAATTTTTATAACTATAATCTTCATTATAATTTTTTAATAATTTTTTACTTTTAAAATATTCTTTTAAATAATCGTTATAACTAAGACCATCAATATTATAAGAAGTTTCACCACTTGAAATACCATCTCCTAAAGAAACAATATTTATTTTATTTTCACGATTAAAAAAATAAATAAAATAAGTTATTAATATACTAATTATAATTATTAAAAATAATTTTGTTCTTCTTTTCAATATTATCACCAAATAAAAATGTAGATTTCTCTACATTATATTTGTTCTATTTTAATTTTAGCACCGACATTACTTAATTTTAAAATAATATTTTCATATCCTCTTAAAATATAATCAATATCATTAATTGTTGTTGTTCCACTGGCAATTAATCCTGCTAAAATTAAGGCCGCTCCAGCTCTCAAATCAGTTGCATTTGTATCTGTACCTTTTAATTCTGTTTTTCCTTTAATAGTAGCTTTATTACCATCTAATTCAATATTAGCTCCTAATTTTTGTAAATATGGATAATGACCAATTCTTTTTTCCCATATAGTTTCTTCCATCACACAAGTTCCATTTGCTTGCGTCATTAGAATACTCATTGGTTGATTTAAATCAGTTGGAAATCCTGGATATACCTCTGTTCGAACATTTACTGGTTTAAAATTTTCACATTTATTAATTACAATACTATGTTCACTAATTTTAAAATCAACACCCATTTCTTTTAATTTATTTAAAAGTGCTTGATTATGTTCTGGTATTATACCATCTATTTTTAAATTATCTCCAAGTAAAGCCCCCATTAGAATATATGTTCCAGCTTCAATACGATCAGGAATAACCGTTATTTCGGCACCTTTTAATTCTTCAACACCATCAATAACAATTGTATCTGTACCAGCACCACTAATTTTAGCACCCATATTATTTAAGAAATCCATAATATTTATTATTTCTACTTCTTTAGCAGCATTCTTAATAATTGTTCTTCCTTTAGCATATACTGCCGCAAACATAATATTTATCGTTGCTCCAACACTTGCAAACTTTAAATTAATTTCATTTCCCTTAAGTTCTTTAGCATCTAAAATGTATTTATGACCTTTTTTAGTTATTTTAGCTCCTAAAGTTTTAAAACCATCTAAATGAATATCAATAGGTCTTGAGCCAATATTACATCCACCAGGGAAATACATTTCAACATGTTTATATTTACCTAGTAAGACACCCATAAAATAATAAGATGCTCTTAATCTAATACTTAATTCTTCAGTTATTAAAATATTTTTTAAATTACGTGGATCAATTTTGATAATGCCATCTTTTTGTTCAATAGTACAACCTAACCATTTAATAATATCAAAAAGTGCATCACGATCTGTTATATTTGGTACATTTTTAATTGTACATACATCATTTGCTAATAAAGCAGCAGGTATTAAAGCCACTGCACTATTTTTAGCGCCACTAATAGTAATCGTTCCTTTAAGTGGAAATCCACCCTCTATAACAATTCTTTCCATACTCATCCCTCTATAAACATACACAAGATAAATTCATATGAAAGTACCTTTATTATTATTTATGAAAAAAACTAGGTTTTTGTGCTATATAATAACTAAGTGCTGTTTTAAAAATTTAATACTAAGGCATTTAAACCTTTTCTTAGATTTATCATACTTTTTTTAGAGGGCTTTGTCAATATTAATGGGTGTTTTTTATCTTAAATAACAAATATTATTTTTAAATATTCATAGAAGTTTATATTGTATGGATAAATAATATCATTACTAAAAAAATGATTAATTATAATATAAAATATACTTATTAAAATAATTGTCCAAGAAATAAAAATTATCTTTGCTATTTTTTTCATATATACCCTATTCGCTCTTTTTAAAATAGATATTACAATAATCTTTTTGAATACTTGTTAAAGTTATTTTTTTAGTATTATCATCGTATGTTATATTACTATTATTAGTACAATCATAATGACTATATGTATAACCAGATGAAGGTATAGTATTAGCTAATTCATATGTATTGCTGCCAGGATTTGTTTCTAATAAAACTTTAACATTTAAATCTTGATTTATAGCTAAGTCAAAATAAATAGAACATACATCTCTTTTATTAGCCACTACACTTACTGTTTTACTTGTATCATCATATTGTAAATTAGAATCAAAACGACAAGAATGATTGTTATAACTATAACCAACTTGTGGTATACCATAGGCTAAATGATATTCACCTGTACCTATTCCTGTATTGGAAACATTTTCGACAAATACAAGTAAGACAAAGTCATTATCTCCTAAAATTTTATCACTAACAGTTGCTTGAATAAAGGGAAATCCATCTTCATCTTTATAATAAGAATAAGTTAAATAAATATTAATTAATAACAAATTAATTATTATTAATAAGATTAATATACTTAAATATTTTTTTCTATTTTTATTTAATATTCTTTTTATATATTCTATTTTTTCTTTCATAATTATCACTAATTATATATTGTTTTCATTTAATAATTTTTATTCATTTTTAAATTAAATGAATAAGACTAATAATTATCAATAATATAATACCTAAAATATTACCATATATTCCTAACTTCTCATTAGAATACTTACCAATTAATAAACCTAAATAAGTAAAAGAAAAAGCACATATACTGAAAATAAAACCTGCAACTAGAATATCTTTCGTAATAGCACTTAAACCAAAACCTGTTGACAAACTATCTAAACTTACCGATATACTTATTAATAACATATTAAAAAGATTTAAAGAAAAAAATTTATCTTCTTTTTTAATTAAATCAATAATCATTTCTACAGCAATAAATAAAAGAATAATCCCTAAAAGAAAATTAGCCTTAATATTTAAAAACATAATTATTTTTTTACCAAAAATATTACCTAGCAAAGGCATAAAAAAATGCATAATTCCAATAATACTACTAAGAATTAACATTTTCTTTTTGGATATATCAAATGAACCTATACTTAAAGATAAAGAAAATGTGTCCATAGATAAAGATAAACCAATTAAAAAGAGAGTTAAAACTATAGACACATTATCACCCAATAAATTATATTATTTATTTATAAATTTATTAATAATTTTATTAGTATAAAATTCATATTCATAATTATTAAGATTATTTTGTTCATCTAATAAACATAATGGAGGAAATAAAACACACCACCAATTATCTCCTAAACCACTACCTAATTTTATTACTAAACTTTCATAATTACCTTCATCATAAGTTACTCCTTTATATTCTTTAGAAGGAAAATAATTATTACCATAATTAATATCATAAGAAACATTATAACTCTTAACAATATTATCAATTTTATTAAGATTATTATTTATAACTTCTCTAGCATCATTAATATTATTAACATCTTTTAATAAAGTAAATAGTTCTTTTTCAACATCTTTTTTTATTGTTCTTTTTAATTCTTGATCTTCATTAGAATTACTATTAGCTATTATTCTAAATCTTATAGCATTATCAGGTATTAATATATTTTCTTTTTCATTAACTAATACTAATCCAACAACAATAAAAAATAAAATTATTATTATTTTTTTCATACTTATCACCAAGTATATATTGTTTTAATAATAATAATTTTATACAAGAAAGAGAATTTAAAAATTTGAAAATTTATAAAATACAGCTAAATCTTGTTTATTAATTTTATACAAATCTATGGTATTAGAAAAATTATCTTTTATTTCTTCATCTGTTAGTACTCTATTATAGATTAAGAAATCTGAGAATGTATTTAAAGAACCTAATTTATAATTATCTATTGGAATTATCCATTTTTGATTCATATTAGTTGTATTTTCTAAATTACCATTGTTATAAAATTTTATTGTTCCATTATCATAGACTATTGTAATTGTATAAAATACATTTTTTTCTATATTATTTCCATAACAATTTATATGCCCATCACCAATACCAAATTCTGTATATATATGGCATATATTATCGTAGTATACAATTGTAAGTTGATGATGACTTTCATAATCAGAAGAAACAGTAGAATTACTTCTATATATTCCATGATAAAGTACTGCTTCATAACTAGAAACATCCAAAGAATCATTTATTTTAAATCTAGTTACAACTGAAAATGTATTACTTAATTCTTGTGGTGAAATATTAGTTTCTATCTCATCTGTATTTATACTTATACCTTCATCAGTTATTGTAACATTATCTTTATCTATAGATATACCTCTATTATTACCACTTAAATCTTCAAAATATGTTTCCATATCATAATATAAAGTACAATAACTAGTATATTTACTATTTAATGTTATATTTCCATTATTATAATTTATTGTATTTGCTATTTTATTGCCTTCAACATCTAAACATTCTGATTTATAATAATTTAAATGATAACCTTCACTAGGCAATAATTCTTCAGTATATTCTGTATATGTTCCAGTTCCTTTTTCATCCCAATATATGGCAAAAGTATTTTTATTTATTTTATTATCTTTTATATTTACTTCATTTAATTTTTTGGTTTCATTACTTTGATACATCATATATAAAGAAAATATTTCTATTATTACTAGTACTCCTATAATTATCTTCTTCATTACTTAACCCTTTCTTTTATGTTGATAACTTTTATCTATTTTGCTTCTCTCTATTTTATAAGATAATTATATAATACCCCCCCCGGTGTCAAGTTTTCGTTAAAAAAATGTTGTACAATCAACATTTTTGAGATATACTAAAGTAGGAAGTGTGAATTTCACGCCGCCTATTTATAGACTGACGCTATCCGAATATTAATTCAAATATTCGGACGGCGTCTTTTTCTAATATCACAACTAATAGTAGAAAAATAATTACTAGCAATACTTTTATTAAATTTCTTGTTTTCATCTTACTTCACCCACCTCCCTCAAAAGGAAACCCCCTGAGAAAAAATTGATTCGGCGGCGCCAGTTCAACACTTCAAGTTACTATTAAATTACATAATTCCCTTTTTGTAAAGGGGATAATTTTGACATATTTTGTCTTATTTTGACGAACTTTAACTTAAAAAGAAAGAGAGTTATTCTCTTTCAGGGTTAAGTTTCTATTTTATATCGTCTTCGTTGACGAGTTAATTAACAAATGTTATTTTAGCATAACCATTTCCAGTATTACCTGTCATATTTCCATCACCACTATGAGTTGGCATTTCTTCGTTTCCTGCTTTCATTTCTGTTTCTGTAAATATTTTGTTACTATAATGGTATGAGCAATTTATATCTTTTGTTCCATCTGTACATCCATCTTTTGGTTGAACATTTTCTTCAGTTGATTCTTCTTTTATTGCTACACAACCTTCGTGACCAGAGATATATGATGAACCTCCGCCTCCACCAGTCCATGAATTACCTGGATGATTTCCGTGACCACCACCATAGTAACCTCCTCCTCCACCAGATGATGTATATTCAAAATTAAGTGAATTTCTAGCATATCCTCCTTTACCAAATTTTCCAGTCATTTCTATTGTTTCATATGGATCAACAACATTATTAAATTTTTCTCCTTGTTTTCCACCAGATGTTTGAGAACCTCCGTGACCACTAAAATCATATGAGCATGGTACATTAATAAGATATTCTGCACAAAATCTTGCATCTATTCCTGATAAAGTACCTCCATCTCCTCTTTGGTAGGATTTAGTATAATCTATATTTGAATTATTTGTACCTCCGCCTCCACCTGAGGCAACCATTATTCTGGATTTTAAGGAATCAAAATCATCCCAATTACCAGTATTAGATATATTTAATCTTACATCAGTTGCTCCTCCTCCATTTGATTCTCCTGGGCCACCTCCATTAAAGGCCCAAGCTTTATATGTTCCGATTTGACCTACATAAATATACAATTTATCATTTTGATTTAAACGAATTGTTCCTTTCGTATATGCTCCTTTTCCACCATTAACACCACCACCACTTGCTCCCCATAATTCTATTTTATAATTACCTTCTTTTGGAGCTATAAATACTTGATAATCTCCTATATAGTCATATTCTCTATTTTCTGGTAAATAATAATATATTGTACAATAACTTGTATATCTTCCTGTTATGGTTATATTTTCTCCATTACTATCTAATTTTATATTTTCTATTTTATTTCCTTCTATATCTAAACATTCTGTTAATTCTGTATTTAATACATATCCTCTTCCAGGTAATGTTTCACTATCTTTATATTCATTATTTCCATTATCTACTTTTATAGCTACTCTTTTATTTTCTATTTCTTTTTCATCTATTATTCGATTACTATATGATTTATATGTTATATTTATTAACATTATCTCTATGATTACTAATATAGTTACTATTATTTTTTTGTTAATACTTTTCATTATTAATCATCTTACCCTTACTATAAGATAATTATATAATACCCCCCCCGGTGTCAAGTTTTCGCTAAAAAAATGTTGGGAACAACCAACATTTAACACTACTATATCTTTTTATTACTTATAAATAAATATCTCTCATAATTATTATAGTCTTTTTCGATTTTAACACAATCATTGGGTAAATATTTTTGAACTAATTCTTTTATTTTATTTCCCTGTTTATCATCTATTTCAAAAGCAATTAAATGATTAATATTTAAATTATTATGTAATTTTTCTAAGATAATTTTATAAAAATATAAACCATCTTCTTTAGCAAATATAGCATTTTGAGGTTCATATTTAGTCTTTTCATCTACTTTTTTATTATAAGAAACATAAGGTGGATTACTAATAATTAAATCATATTTAGAAGATGTTTCAAATTTATTAATGTCCTTTACCATAAAATTAATTTCAACATTATTCATCTTGGCATTATCGTTAGCAACCGTTATAGCATCATTACTTATATCTATAGCTTCAACTAAACAATTAATATTTTTTTTTAAAGCAATACTAATACAACCACTACCTGTACCAATATCTAATATACTAGGATTTATTATATTTAATTCTTGTAAATATTTAATTGTTTTTTGGACTAAATATTCTGTTTCAAAACGAGGTATTAAAACATGACGATTAACATTTATAAGACAATTATAAAATTCAACATTTCCAATAATGTATTGGACTGGTTCACCATTATTTAAACGTTTTAATCCATCTTCTAATTTATTTTCAGGCAAATACTTTTTTAATAATTCTTCTAAAGACATCTTATAAACTTTCTTTATTACCTTCAAGTTTACGTCTTAAATCTTCAGTTATTAAGGCTTCAATAATTGGAGATAAATTACCATCCATAACTCGATCAAGTTCCATAATAGAAAAATTAATACGATGGTCTGTTACTCTATTTTGAGGATAATTATAAGTTCTTATTTTTTCAGAACGATCACCAGTACCGATTTTACTTTTTCTTTCTGCTCCAACTTCTTGTTCTTGTTTTTGCTTCATTTCATCGTGTAACTTAATTTTTAATAGACGCATGGCATTTTCTTTATTTTTAAGTTGACTTCTTTCGGTTTGACATGCTACTACTACACCAGTTGGAATATGAGTTATACGTACTGCTGAATTAGAAGTATTAACTGATTGACCACCAGCACCACTTGAATGGTAAACATCTATTTTTAAATCACTTTCTTTAACTTCAATATCAACATCTTCAACTTCTGGCATAACTAAAACAGTTGCCGTTGAAGTATGAACTCTTCCTTGAGTTTCTGTTTCCGGTACTCTTTGAACACGATGGGAACCACTTTCATATTTTAATTTTGAATATACATTATCTCCTTTAACCATATATTCAATTTGGGAATATCCTCCACTAGCACCTTCAATAGAATTTAATACTTCAATTTTCCAACCATTTTCTTCAGCATAATAAGAATACATTCTAAATAAATCACCAGCAAAGATATTAGCTTCATCTCCACCAGCGGCTCCTCTTATTTCCATAATTACATTCTTACCATCATTTTCATCTTTAGGTACTAATAAAATCTCTAGTTCACTATTAAGAGTTTTTAATTTTTCAGTTAATGTTTCTACTTCACCTAAAGCTATCTCTTTAAATTCAGGATCATTAACTAAAGATTCGGCTTCCGTAAGAGCATTCTTAGCCATTTTATATTCTTCATATTTATTAACAATTTCTTCTAAATCACTTTGTTCTTTCGAAAGTTTTTTTAACTTATTATAATCAGTTAAAACTTCTTCTTTTGTTAATTCAACTTTTAACTCTTCATACTTTTTTACAATATCATTTAATCTTTCAAACATAATATCACTCTTTCGTTAAAAATTATATCATTTTAATTATATGTTCGCAATTAAAACGATAGTTTAAAAAATTATTTATGTCTAACTAGTTTATAATTACCAACTAAATTATCATTTTCTTTTTCTTTTATTTTTATATCTAAATTTTGACGATCAAAACTATATGAAATTTCATATTTTTCATCAGTTATTGTGGCCTTTAAATTATCAACATTTTCAATTTCTTTCTTTTCTTCTCTTTTTAACTCAATCGTAGCACTTTTTAATAAGTGAGATATATATTCAATACCCATCGAATTTTCGTCAAATTTATTACCATTAATTAGTTCTAATATTTTATTAATAAGACTAATAAAGTAAGATCCTACCATTCCTATAGCAAGTATTATACCTAAGCTTAATATTCCTAATAAAGAATTAATTAAAAATAAAATAGCTAAAGTAATAGATATATTCCAGTATTTTTTAGATCTAGCAATATTCTTTTGGACTTTTTCTTCATATACAGTATAATCATATATATAATAAGTCATTTGATTAACTAAAAAATTAACTTTTTCTTTTAAAGTCATATCTTCTTGGAAATATTCATTAGTAACTGTAGTATTATATAATTCTATTATTTCATCTAAAGTAATATTATTATAATCTGTTTTTATTTTATTTTCGACTTCTTTATTAACTTTTTTAAAATTATCAATTTGTACTTGTTTCATAATGCTATCTCCTTAATTTATTTAAATTTTTTTCTTGTTAAAGTTTTATCTTTATCAGTAAATAAATTATTTTTTACTAAATTATAATCAAAAGTATCATCAATTAAATTATCTTCAATTATATGGGTATTTTCATCTTTTAATAATAATTCTTTTTCTAATGAACAACTCATAAAAAAGTTATTATAATATGTAATTTTTTCTCTTTCATATATTGCTTTATTATTAAATATACACTCAACTACCTTATTAAAAACACTTTCCATAGTTGTAAATATAGTTATAAACATCATAAAATCAACTATAAAATTAAGACCACTTAATCTAGCTAATAATAAAGTAATAAATAGGTTTATAAAAGATGTAACAATATATTTAAATGCTCTATTACTACAATTTTCACTTATATAATCATATTGTTTAGACAATTCAGTTCTTATTTCTGCTTGAATCAAAGTATAATCTAATTTTTCATCTAAATTTTTTATCCTAAATAATTCTTTATCAACATTTACATTAGCATATTTTTCTTCTAATTCTTTTAATCTTAAGTTTTGTTTTTCAACTTCTTTATTTATTAAAGATAATTTATTTTTCATAAAAAAATATTCCCTTTCAATTAGGAAATATTTTAATACTACTTCTATATCATTGTCAATTTATTTTTCATTAGGAATAACTTTAATATTAATGTGTTTAACAAGATTAAACTTAGCTTCTATTTCATCGTGTAATTTTACTCGTACTTTATCCACATTTTTTAAAGTTGTATTACCATCCATAGATATTATTAAATCAATATATATTTTACTACCAAATAATCTTGTTTTTAAATCTATTACTTGAAACTTTTTATTACTATCAATAATTGTTTTTAAAATAGCATTTTCCGTTTCTTTATCACACGCTGTATCTAACATACCACTTAAAGCACTAATAAAGATATCAATTGAGGTTTTAATAATTAAAAGACAGATAAATAAACAAATTAAAGGATCTAGAATAGGTAAACCATAGTGAGCTCCTAAAATACCTACTAGGGAACCTAAAGAAGAAATGGCATCACTACGATGGTGCCAAGCATCACCTTTTAGGGATGGAGAATTTAATTTCTTAGCAATACGAATCGTATATTGATACATAATTTCTTTTACTAATATAGATAAAATAGCCCCGATTAAACCTATTAAACTTGGAACTACTATTTTACTTGGATTAACAAGAGATATTAGTCCTTCATAACCTATATATACACCAGTTATTAAAAGAATAAATGCTAAAACAATAGCAAAAGCACTTTCAATTCTTTCATGACCATATGGATGATTTTCATCTGCTTCTCTACTAGATACTATAAAACCAAAAATAACAATTATGGTTGTAAAAACATCACTTAAAGAATGAATAGCATCGGATACTAAACTTTTAGAATGGGAAATTAATCCCAATATTAATTTAATTATAAATAGAAATAAATTAATTATAATTGTGATAACACTTGTTTTTATAGCTAGATTATTTATTATCTTTTTCATAAAACTCCTTTAGATTAAAAAATGAAACTAAATGTCTCATTAAAAGTTTCATTATTTATATATTCATTTAATTATTTTATTCTTATAATATATACCTATTCTTGAATATTTTCATCTTCATCCATAATAACTAAATCTTTAAGATCATCGTCATCTTCATCAGAATCATCTAAATCATCATCATAGAAAATATCTTCTTCTTTTTCTTCCATTACTTCATCTTCATCATCAAATGATTCTTCTTCGGTATTATCATCTTCTTCATCTTCTACTACGATATCTTGTTTATGGTTAATAGCTAAATCCCAATAACCATTTTTTAATAATATAAATTTTTTATTAATAGATAATAATTCAAAAAAGTCAGTTATTCTATCTTCAACTGTATTTTCAGGTAATTCTAATACAGCACAAACTTTTTTAAATAAATCTAATAATTTCATTTTCTTTTTATTATTTTCTAAAACTAAATATGCTATTTCATCATATCCCATAGTCTGTAATTCTTCTTTTGATAATTCTTTTAAATTCATAATTTTCTCCTTTTCTAATCATTATATGCTATATAATATATTATTACTATAATATATTGATTATAATTTTCTTATCTTCATCTTCTAAAGCATATAACATATCAATATTCTTATCACTTATATTAATATGACCATTCTTTAATGGTGCTACTATTTTATGATCTAATTCTTTTAAAATATAGGTAAATTCTAAATTATTAAAATCAACTTTAAAATATATTGCTTTATTTTCTCTTATATATTCTTTATTATCTAAATTGACATAATTTATACTACCATCATTTTCTTTATATTCTATTATATTATTTTTAAAAATACAATTAACATTCTTATTATTTATTATTAATTCATTATTATTATATAATAACCAATCTATATTCCTTTTAATATAATCACTCCTTTATTCCTAAAAACTATAACATAACATCTATATAAATTCAACATAAAATTAATATTTTTTTACATAATAATTTTAGGTGATACATTTGCAAATATTAAAAAGTTTGGGAAAAGTAATTTTTTTCCTATTATTTAGTATCTTAGTATTATATTTAGGTATTAATATTTATGCTTTAATTATACCTAAATTAAATATAACTAATAATGGTACTTATTATTTATATGATAATAAAGATAATTTAGTATATCAAGGAAGTAGTACAAGTAAATGGGTAGATTTAGAAGATATTAATGAAAATTTAATTAATGCCGTTATATCTATTGAAGATAAGAAGTTTTATAACCATCATGGTTTTGATATTTTAAGAATTAGTAAAGCTATGTTTAAAAATATTAAAAATGGTCATATAGTTCAGGGAGCATCTACTATAACTCAACAACTTGTTAAAAACTTATATCTTGATTTTGATACTAATTGGATTAGAAAAATAAAAGAAGCTTTCTTAACTGTTATTGTTGAATTACAATATGACAAAGATGATATATTAGAAGCTTATTTAAATACTATAAATTATGGTAATGGTAATTATGGCGTTAGTAATGCCTCAATGTTTTATTTTAATAAAGATGTTAAAGATTTAACTTTAGAAGAAGCTATCATATTAGCAGGTATACCAAAAAGTCCAAATAAATATAATCCTGTTTCAAATAAAGAAGAATCTTTAAAAAGAAGTTTAGTAGTAGCTAAAACTCTTTTAAATAATAATTATATTACCCAAGAAACTTATGATAATTTAGATTTAAATAATATTGAAATATATGGTAAAGAAAATGAACAACATTTACAAATGCTTATGTATTATCAAGATGCTGTTTATCATGAATTAGAAAAATTAGGCATAAATAAAAAAGTATTAGAAGAAGGGATGCTTAAAATATATACTAATTTAGATATGGAAAAACAAAAGACTTTAGAAGAAAAAATATTAAGCAATATGCAGGAGGAAAAAGAAATGCAAGTATCAAGTATTATTGTCGATCCGGAATCAGGAAAAATTGAAGCTTTAACGGGAGGAATGGATTATGGTTTAAGTGAATATAATCGAGCTGTATCTTCTAAAAGACAAGTAGGATCAACAATGAAATCTTTTTTATACTATACGGCTTTAGAAAATAATTTAACTGCAACAAGTCTTTTTAAAAGTGAATTTACAATCTTTAATACTGATGACAAAAAAACATATGCTCCAATTAATTATGGTAATAAATATGCGAATAAAGATATTACAATGGGAGCAGCCATTGCCTTTTCTGATAATATTTATGCAGTTAAAACTAATCTTTTTTTAGGAACTGATGAATTAGTTAAAACAGCTAAAAAAGCAGGAATTAAAGAAGATTTACCATCTATTCCATCACTAGCTTTAGGTACTGGCGAAATAAACATAATTGATTATGCTACTGGGTATGCTACTTTAGCTAGTGGTGGTTATAAGAAAGAATTATACTTTATTAGAAAGATTGAAGATAATAAAGGAAATGTAATATATAATAAAGAACAAAAAAATAGTTTAGTTTTAAATCCTAATTATGTTTATATTTTAAATGAATTACTTGCTAATACCACTAATAGTGTTTTTAAAGATTATACAGTTGCTACAGCATCCACTATTGCTTCTAAACTTAGTCGAAAATATGCAATTAAAACAGGTACTACAGCCACTGATCATTGGGTTGTGGGATATAATAAAGATGATTTAATGTTAGTTTGGATTGGTTATGATGATAATAGAGAATTTGATAAAAATTATAGTTATTTAACTAAAAATATTTGGGCCGATACAATGGAAAGTATTCAAAAAGATTATCCAGATAATTGGTATGATACGCCAAAAGATGTCGTTGGGGTTATTTTAGATGCTATATCTGGAAAACCCACTAATGATAAAAACAAAGCTACTATATATTACTTTTTAAAAGGAAGTGAACCAGTATATTAAAAAAAATCATAAGTTAATTTTTACTTATGATTATTTTATATTTTAATTCATCATCACTATTATCTTCTAAAACAGATACTTGAAAATTATTTGCTTTTAAATCATTTTTTAATTTTTCTACTAATTCAATAGCAATTGTCATATCTTTTTTAGGTATAGCTGGAACAAAATCTAACATTTCGACATCATCATTAGATTCCATTTTAAATTCATTAGTTGGTGTATCGGTAACATCTGTTTTCTCAGTCATAGTCATATTAGCTTCTTCATCTTCTAAAAAATTAAAGAATTTATTAGGTATTGGTTTTTCATCAAAGACTAAATTAATACCTGGTTTATCACTACTATCATTATTTTTATTTAAATTTAACAAAGAATCATCTTCTTTCTTTTTATTACCTTTAAGTCTTTCATCAAGTTCTTTAACAGTTAATCTTTCATCGATAATTATTTTTAACCATTCATCTTGTTCCTCATGTGTTTTTAATTGTAATAAACTTCGAGCATGTCTTTCAGATATTTTAGATTCCATTAAAGCTTTTTGAACATTATCGGATAAAGATAAGAGTCTCAATTTATTAGATATTGCTGATTGACTTAAACCCATTTGTTGGGCTAATTTATCTTGTGTAGTATATCCTTTATCTAAAAGAGCTTCATAAGATTTTGCTTCCTCAATTGCTGATAAATCTTTTCTTTGAATATTTTCTATAATAGCAGCTTCAGCACTTTTCTTATCATCCATTTGCGTTACAATAGCAGGAATTTCACTAAGACCTGCCATTTTAGATGCTTTATATCTTCTTTCACCTGCAATTATTTCATACTTTTCGCCAATTTTTCTAACTACTAATGGTTGAATTATGCCATGCTCTTTAATTGACGCTGCTAACTCTTTTAAACCGTTATCATCAAAATTTAAGCGTGGTTGAAAACGATTGGGTATAATATCCTCAATTGGTAAATTTAAAACTTGTGATTCATTCTTCACACTTATCATGCCCCTTACCTCTATACTTAATTCTACATTATTTATTTTCTTTTTACAAGAGGATATTTTAAAATTTTATCATATGTTCTTAAGTTATTAAGTTGTGTATCTTGTAGTTTTTTGATAACAACTAAATTCCTTATTAAATCATTTTGATATAATTTAAATTCAATAATATTCTCTATTTTACTATTTAAAATATCTATTGTATCTAAAGATTCTTTTAACTCATCCGTTATACTTCCTTTTAGAGCAATAAATAAACCATTTGTTTTAACAAGAGGTAAACATAATTCACTTAATACTCTTAAGTTAGCTACTGCTCTAGCTGTTACCACGTCAAATTTATTTAAATTATTTATAGCGTATTTTTCTACTCGATCATTAATTATTTGCACATCAAGATTTAGTTTTTGGACTAAACTTTCTAAAAACTTTGTCTTTTTATTATTTGAGTCAATTAAAGTAACTTCAATATGAGGATAAAATATTTTAATAACTATTCCTGGTAATCCTGCCCCACTACCAACATCTAATAAATTATTAATATTATTTAAATCTAATGCTTTAACAATAGTTAAAGAATCATAAAAATGTTTTAAATAAATATCTTTATCTTCAATTATTCTAGTTAAATTAGTATGTATATTATATTCTTGTAAATAATTTTTATATATATCTAATTTTTCTAACATTTCATTATTATAATTTATCTTTAAATCTTCTAAAGATACAATAAATTCTTCTTTAGTCATTGTTATACTCCTTTTTTAAATAAAGAGATAAAATCGTAATATCACTAGGATTTACCCCACTTATTCTTGAAGCTTGAGCAATTGTTCTTGGTCTTATTTCACTTAATTTTTGTCTTGCTTCACTTGCTAAATTTTTAATCTTCGTATAATCGATATTTTCTGGTATCTCTTTTTCTTCTATTTTCTTTAATTTAGCACTTTCTTTTAAAGCTTTATTTATATATCCTTCATATTTTATTAATATTTCCACTTGTTCTAAAACATCTTTATTATAATTAAAATGATGATAATTATTTAAAAAGTTAAAAGTTATTTCTGGTCTTCTTAATAATTCTTCATAAGATAAATTTCTTAAAGGAACACTAAAATTATTATTAATAAAGTCTTTTTTTATTTCTTCATTTAACTCTAATTTAGTATTTTTTATTTCTTTTATTAAATTAGCAATATCTTTTTTCTTTTGTTGTAATCTTTCATATTGTTCATCATTAATTGTATGATATTTATAAGCAATATCTCGAAGTCTTAAATCAGCATTATCATGTCTTAATATTAGACGAAATTCCGCTCTACTGGTAAGCATACGATAAGGATCTTTTATTCCTTTGGTTACTAAATCATCGATTAATACCCCAATATAGGCTTCATCTCTTTTTAATATTAATGGTTCTGTATCAAGTATTTTTTGCACGGCATTAATACCAGCGATTAAACCTTGACCAGCCGCTTCTTCATAACCACTTGTACAATTTATTTGACCCGCAGTAAATAAATTATGAATAATCTTATTTTCTAAAGATGGATGCATTTGTAAGGGATTAATCGCATCATATTCAATTGCATACGCATATTTTGTAATTTTGGCATGTTCTAATCCTTCCAAACTATGAACTAATTTTTCTTGAACATCTACTGGCATACTAGTAGAAAAACCTTGTAAATACCATTCATCATAATAAATGCTTTCTGGTTCTAAAAATAATTGATGTCTTTCTTTATCACTAAAACGAACTATTTTATCTTCAATAGATGGACAATATCTAGGACCTGTTCCCGTAACATAACCACCATACATTGCTGACTTAGTTAAATTATCTCTAATTATTTGATGAGTTAATGCATTTGTATATAAAAGATAACATTTTTGTTGTTTATTTATATCATATACTGGTTTAATATCATGACTAAATGTATAGTAAGTATCATCACCAAGTTCTTCTTTTAATTTACTAAAATCAATACTATCTTTTGCTATTCGAGGTGGTGTACCTGTTTTTAATCTAATTATTTCTAAACCATATTCTTTTAATTTATCACTTAAAGTATTACTTCTTCCTTCTCCATGAGGACCTTCATCTTTTTTTGTACTACCAACTAATATAGAAGCTTTTAAGTATGTTCCAGTTGTTAAGATAACTGTTTTACTATATATTTTTGTATTATCGCTAAGTATTACTCCTTTAACAGTATTATTTTCTATTATTAAATCTTCTACTAAAGCTTCTTTTATTTCTAAATTAGGATTACTCTCTAAATATTCAAGCATTACTTTAGGATATACTCTTTTATCAGCTTGACAACGTAAACTTCTTACGGCAGGACCTTTAGAATTATTAAGCATTTTTATTTGAAAATGACTTTTATCTGCGACTACTCCCATAAGGCCACCTAAAGCATCTATTTCTCTTACAATTATTCCTTTAGCAACTCCGCCAATGGAAGGATTGCAAGGCATATCGGCAATATTTTTTTTATTCATTGTTAAAAGAAGTGTCTTCATTCCTAGTTTGGCACTTATATTTGATGCTTCACAACCAGCATGTCCTCCACCTACTACTATTACATCATACATAAAATCACTTACTTTCCTACGCAAAAATTACTAAATAAGATATCTAATAATTCATCTTGATAAACTTCGCCTATTATTTCACCTAAATTATTCCAAGCATTACTGATATCTATTTCTAACATATCTATAGGCATAGAATTTAAATTAGTTATCGCACTTTGAATATTATTTAGTGCTTTCTTTAATAAATCTATTTCTCTTATATTAGACATATAAGTCATATCACTAACCATAATATTATCTAAATTTAATTTATCTTTAATAGCGTTTTTTAAATTATCTATTCCACTATAATCAATTGTATTTCCTAAAACATATTCATCTTTTAATTCTAATTTATTTTCTAAATCATTCTTATTAACAAATATAATTCTTTTATTTTCAGGAACTAAATTAATTAATTCTTCATCTTCTTTAGTTAACTTTTCATTATTATTTAAAACCACAATAACTATATCCGCATCCTTTGTAGCTTGTTTACTCTTCTCTACTCCAATTTTTTCAACAACATCACTTGTTTCTCTAATTCCTGCTGTATCAATAAAATTAATTTCAAAACCATCTAAAGTTATACTACCTTCAACAATATCTCTTGTTGTTCCGGGAATATTTGTAACAATTGCTTTCTCTTCATCTAGAAATTTATTTAAAATACTACTCTTTCCGGTATTTGGTCTACCTATTAAAGCAACATTTATGCCATTATTTATAAGTTTAGCATTTTTAGTATTATTTAAGATTATTTTTATTTCTTCTTTTATCTTATTTAATTTTGGTTTTAATATTTCATTAGTTATTACTTCAATATCTTCATATTCTGGATAATCAATATTTACTTCAATATTAGCCATTAATTCTCCAATACTATTTCTTAATGATTTAATCTTATTATATAAATTACCTTTAATATTATTTAATGCTACTTTTCTTGCTAAATCACTTTTAGCATTGATTAGATCATTAACTGCTTCAGCTTTTGTTAAATCTATTCGACCATTTAAAAATGCTCTTTTAGTAAATTCGCCAGGTTCAGCAAGTCTTGCCCCATTTTCTAAAACTAATTCTAAAATTCTATTTGTAGTATTTATTCCACCGTGAGAATTAATTTCCACAATATCTTCCATTGTATATGTTTTTGGTGATTTTAATATACTTACTAATACTTCATCAATTAATTCATCTTTATCATAAATATAACCATAATTAATTGTGTTACTTTCTACTTTATTTAAATCTTTTCCTTTATATATTTTATTTATAATTTTAAAAGCATCTTTACCACTAATTCTAATTATTGAAATAGCTCCAACTCCTTTAGCAGTTGAAATTGCACATATAGTATCTTCCATAGATAACCACCCGGCAATATATTAGCACAAATTACATTTAATTGCATTAAAAAATAGTAACTAAATTACTATTTTAACGTTTTTATAATTTAAATTTTTCTCTATTTCTTACCATATAATTTCTATTTTTCATTTTTATAATATCTATAATTTGATAAATAATACTAATATTATTTTCAGCTTCTATTTTAGGAATGTCGACAGTAAATGTTTCAAATGCAGAATTTGCAAAATCAAATTTAGATACTTGAAGTTCTTTAATATCAATTACACTATCTTTAACTACCTTTATTTCACCAAATTTATAATAACAATCATTTTCTACATACTCTACACCAAATTTTGGTAATAAACTACTACTTATTTTGATATTATCATTCATAAATTCAAATAATACATTACAACAATGTTTTTCTCTAAACCAAAAAATAACTTTATAATTTTCAAAATATAAATTAATATTTGTACATTTATAATAATCTTCGTAACTTATATTAATATTTTTTAAATTATAATCATCTTTTAAGAAAAATGATAAATATAATTTTAAATGATAATTAATCATTTCTTTATAATCATCATATTTTAAATTATCATTTATATAACTTTCTAACTTTTTTAAATACATAAAATAAACCTCTTAATATTTATTTTTCTAATTTTAATTTCTTTTCATCAAAACTATTATTTAACTTATTATCAAATGTTTCTATATCCATAATATTTTGATTAATGGCATTATCCCTAGCATTTAATATATTTGAAACTTCTTCAATATTTTCTTGTTCTTGATTTAATAAAGTTTGCATTTCTAATTTTAAAGATTCTATATTAGTTAATTTTTGTTCTTTTTTAATTGTTAAAGATTTAATATCTCCATCAATAGTTTTTAACGTATCATCTAATTCTTCTTTAGTATAATCGCTATCTATAAATTTCTTTTTACAAAGATAATAACCTGGAATAGTCCCTATTAAGATAAGTATTTGAAACATAAAACTAAATACTAAACTTTCTTTTAAAGATAATAAACTTCCATTTAAACTAAATTCAGCAAGATTAAAATATATTATACCACCAACAAAAATAAAAGCGTGGACTAATAATAAAAATTCAACTAATTTTTTATGATTCTTTTTATAATTGTTTAATTTAGATAATTTATTATTTATTCTTTCTCGATCATTTTTTATTTCTATTAATTCACTATCTATTATATTAATTTTATTTTCTTCATCTTTTATACTTTTTTCATTTTCTCTAACCTTTTTTAAGTTATCTATATTTTTTTGTAATATTTCTATACTTAATTTTGTATAATTATCCATATAAAACCCTCCTTGTTGTTTACTATTCTGGTTTAATAATTACATGTCTATTTGGTTCTTCACCTTCACTAACTGTACTTACACCTTTAAAGTTAGTTAAAGCATTATGAATTATTCTTCTATCATAAGCATTCATATTTTCTAAATGAACTTCAACATTAGTTCTAACAACATCTTTAGCTAAATTTTTAGCAAGTCTTTCTAATCTTCTTTGTTGTTTTTCACGATAATCTTCAACATCTAAACAAATATATGGACGAACATTAAATGCTGTATTTAATTTTTGTCTTACTATTACTTCTAAAGCTTTTAAAGTATTACCACCCTTTCCAATAATAACTGAATTATTATCAGAATAAATTTTTATATACATACTATCTTCACGCATTTTAGTTTCAAAATTAACTTTTAATCCCATATTAGTAAGTAATTCTTCTAAATATTCTTTAGTATATTCTAGTAAATCTTTTTTTAAATAAGCTTTAACTTCTACGGTTGTATTTTTATTAAATAAACCATTTTTCTTTTCTGTATAGTGATAATAGAAATCATCTTTTGTAACATTATAATCATTACAAATTGTTTCTAATACTTCTTCTAATACTTTTCCTTCTTTAATTATTATTTCCATACTTAAGACCTCTTTTAATTTCTAATTTATCTTTTATTTTTTTATTTTTATTATCCTTTTTATCTTTTTTATTTTTAGTTTCACCAGATAACCTCTTAAATAAATATGTTTGAATAGCTATAAATGCATATGTTGTAATCCAATAGAAGGATAATGCCGTTGATAATGAGAATGATGTAAGAGTAATTATTACGACCATTATTGTAGTCATTGAATTCATTTGATTAGTCATTTCTTTATTATCAGTCATTTGCGCAGTTGAATTCATTGTATATTTAAATGAAAAATAAGTAGATAAAGCAATTAAAACAATTAAAATTAAATAAAGATAATTTCCTTTGGATAATCCTACATATGGAGTCATACCTAAATTAAATCCTAATAAAGTATCTTCAAATATTGCTGGAACACGATTAATTGCTTGTAAGAAAGCAAAGAATAATGGTAATTGTAAGAATGATATTAAACAACCAGACATTGGTTTAATATTATATTTTTTATATACTTCCATCATTTCTTGACTCTTAAGCATTAATGAATCTCGATCTTCACGTCCCCGATATTTAAATTCAATTTTTTGCATTTCTTGTTGAACTTTTTGCATATTCTTACTTTGTTTTTGCGTTTTGTATGAAAAAGGTAATAATATTAATCTTATTAATAAACCAACAATAATTAATGATATACCCATATTACCAACTAAACTACCTAATTTTAAAATTAAATAGGCAAGGGGTTTAACAAAAATCATTTCCCAAATTCCAGATGATTTATTGGAATTTAATTTAAATTTACTACAAGTTGGTAATTTACTTAAAGAAATTTTTAATTCTTTATCATATTGTTCATAAACTTTATATAATTCTGTATCAGGTTCTGGTTTACATAATATATTATTAGGTAAATTTTGACCAGTTTCTTTATATTGAACTATTTTTTTATCATTATCTTTTATATAGTCATTTGCTCCACATCCACTTGTTAATAAAACCATAACTACAATAATAAATGCTAATATCTTATTTTTCATAAATTTCTCCTTTAGATTTTAATAAATTAGTTAATTCATTTTCCATATCATGGTAATTTAAATTAATTACTTCTTTCTTAACTATTATAATATAATTATGATAATTTGAAAATAGACTATAGTTATTTGTTATTATATTTCTTAATTTTCTTTTGATTTTATTACGAGTTACGGCATTACCTATTTTTTTACCTACTGCTAAACCATAATTATTTTTAATAAATTCTTTTCTTAATCCATATATAATAAAATATTTATTACTAATTTTTTCTCCCTTAGCAATTATTTCATTAAATAATAAATTTGATTTAACTACATCTTTTTTTTTCATATCATTAAAAAAACCCGTAAGAAATTATTTTGTTAATTCCTTACGACCTTTCTTTCTTCTACTGTTTAAAACTTTTGATCCTTTACGTGCAAAGAATCCACATGTTTTAGCTTTTTTTCTTTTATTTGGTTGATAAGTTCTTTTCATTTCTAGAATCCACCTCTTTCTTTAGTGTTCTTATTATAATATTAATTAATTGGTGATGTCAAGAAATTTAAATAAAAGTATTTATATATTAAGGATAATAATGTTATTAACTTATTAGTTTTCAACATTTATTTTTTAATTTAATTTTATTAACAATCGTTTTGTTGAAAAAAATTACCCGTTAAGTATGATAAATACGTTATTTTTTAAATTTTCAACATTTTCCACAAATACATTTTATTTTTTTTAAGTTAAAAGTTAAGAAGTTAATAAATTTTTGTTGAAATTGTTGATAAATGTGTGTATTATAGAATTTAATTACAAAAAATGATGTTGAAAGTATGTTGAAAATAAAATTTTTCTTGTAATAAAAAAGTATTTAAGTTAAAATGAAATTGGATATAGATTTAGAGTGGGGTGAGGTATGGAAGCACACGAATTTTTTAAACAATTTTTGCATCAAATTTCAGAAGAAGTCAGTTCTGGATCTTATTCAATTTGGTTTAATGATTTAAAATTGATTGAAATGAATGATGATGAAATTGTCATTAAAGTACCTCTTCAAACTCATAAAACAATGTTAAGACAACAATATATGGATATAATTGAAGATGTAACAACATCTCTAACTGGTAAAATGTATAAATTTAAATTCTTAACAGAAGATGAATTAGAAGAAGAAAAAAGTATTTTAAATATTAATAATAATGAAGAGAATACTAGTAATCCAACGGAATGGGAAACAAACCTAGATCCATCAATGAATTTTGACAATTATATAGTTGGAGAATCTAATAGACTAGCATTTGTTTCAGCAATGAATGTTGCCCAATCTCCTAGTACAATAAATAATCCATTATTTATATATGGTCGAAGTGGAATTGGAAAAACACATCTTATGTATGCAATAGGAAATTATATTCACGAAAATTCTAATAAAAAAGTATTATATACTACTAGTAATGATTTTCGAGATGAATATGTTGAAATATCTAAAAAAGAAAAAGGAAAAGAAACTTTAGAATATGCTAATAACTTTAAGAATAAATATCGTAATGTTGATGTTTTAATCGTTGATGATATTCAGTTCTTAGTAGGTAATGAAGGCACTCAACAGGAATTCTTTCATACTTTTGAAGCTTTATATAAAGCAAATAAACAAATAATAATATCGAGTGATCGTAGTCCCGATGATTTAAAGAAAATAGAAGATAGACTTAGAAGTCGATTTACTTGGGGATTACCGGTTGATATTTATCCACCTGACTTTGAACTTAGATGTGAAATAATCAAACAACATTTAAAGAATTCAAGTATAAAAGATAAAGTTAATAAAGATGTTATAGAATACATTGCTAATGCTTGTCCTAATGATGTAAGACATATAATTGGTACTATTAATAGATTACTTGCATATACAGCAATGATGCGACCACAAGTAATTAATTTAGATTTTACTATTGAAGCTATAAAAGATTATGTAAATACTAATATTTATCAAGAAAATACAATATCGCATATTCAAAAAGTAGTTGCAGATTTTTTCAAGATTACAGTAGAGGATTTAAAGAGTAAAAAGAGAAGTTATAATATAGCAAGACCTCGACATATTGCTATGTACTTATGCCGAATTGAAACAGAAGAAAATCTCTTAAAGATTGGTCAAGAATTTGGTGGACGAGATCATTCAACAGTTGTAGCTAGTTGTGAAAAAATTAAAAGTGAATTAATTACTAATGTTACATTAAATGATATGCTAAAAGAAATTAAATCAAAGTTATAACAATGTTGATAACTTAATAGTTTTTAACACTAATTTCTATTAAAAATAAAGGAAAAAGATAGTTATTAACATTTTTAACACTATAATAATAATAAATAATATAAAAAAGAAAGAAGGAAGAAAATGAAATTTGTTATTGATAAAAATATTTTATTAGAAGCTCTAACTAACGTATGTAGAGCAATAGGAACAAGAACAACAATTCCAATATTAAATGGAATTAAGATTGATTTAAATGATGAAGGATTAAGTTTACTTGCTAGTGATTCAGAATTAACTATTAGAGTAAGTATTCCAGAAAAAGAAATTAAAAAAATTGAAAATAAAGGATGTTTAATAATTCAAAGTAAATATATATTAGATATAGTAAGAAAAATGCCATCTGATATAATAACATTTGAAGCTGAAGAAACAAGTAAATTAAAAATATATACTGATAATAATGAATATAGTTTAAATTGTTATGATATAAATGATTATCCAAATTTAACTTTAGAAGAAAGTAAAGAACCAATAATTATTAAAGCAGATGTTTTAAAGAATATAATTAATGAAACTAGTTATGCTGTATCTACCCAAGAAGTAAGACCCTTATTAACAGGAATAAATTTAAAAATAAATGGTGATTTATTAGAATGTATTGCTACTGATTCATATCGTTTAGCTAAGAAAAATATAAAACTAGATAATGTTGTTAATACTGCTATTAATATTGTAATTCCTGGTAAAAGTATTACAGAACTTGAAAAAATAATTGATTCTGATGAAGATGTTGTAATGCATATCTTTAATAATAAAATATTATTTAAATATAAAAATATTGAATTTCAAACTAATTTATTAAGTGGAACTTATCCTGATACAAGTAACTTTATTCCTAATGAATTTGCCTATATGATTAATTTAGATTTAAAAGCATTTAATGATGCAGTTGATAGAGCTTCATTACTTGCAGTTAACAAAGATAAAAATATAGTTCGAGTTTTAATCGATAATAAAGTAATGATAATGTCATCTTCTTCTAGTGAAATAGGTAAAACCGAAGAAAAATTATCAATCGATTGTAGTAATAAAGAAAAATTAGAAATTGCTTTTAGTTCTCGTTATATGTTAGAGGCATTAAAAGTAATTAAAGATGATAGTATATTATTACTTATAAATAGTGATGATAAACCAATATTAATAAAATCAGTTAAAGATGAATCATTAATTGAACTAATATTACCAGTAAAAACTTATTAAAAGTTAGTAAAATGCTAACTTTTTTTAATAACTTTCTTTTTTCGACAAAATATTAGCTATTAATAGAATATAATATTAACCAATTTCAGGAGGAAATATGGATAATTGTATAATTAATAGTAGTACAGTAGCATTATTAAAGAAAAATAATAAAATATATATTTATGATGTTGAAAAGATGGTAGTTTTCAACAAAAAAATTAATAATCTATTAGAAAATATATGTTTATTATATGGAAGTAATTTAGAAGGAAGAAAAAAATTTGCTAAAAAATTATTAAATATAAAATATAAAGTTCCTATTATTATTGATAAAAATATTATTTTAATTCCAATTCATAATTTAAGATGCAAAGAATGTTTATTATTAGTAGGTAATAAAATATTAAATTATGAAGTTGTTAATGATAAGTTAAAAATAACTTGTCTAAATAATGAATTTTATGTTGATATTTCTAAATATAGTTTTGAAAAAAGTTTATTAAATTATTTAAAATTAATAAATAAATTAAATATTAAAAATAATGTAAAATTTCTTTAAAAAATAGTGTATTTATGTTATAATTATATTTAGGTATAGGAGTACACAAATATCCTTTTTATTAAAATATGATTAAAAGAAGGCTTAATTATGAAATTGAACAATATTAAACTTATTAATTTTCGCAACTATACAAAATTAAATCTAAATTTT
This sequence comes from uncultured Bacilli bacterium, assembly GCA_947627915.1. Lineage (GTDB taxonomy): Bacteria > Bacillota_I > Bacilli_A > RF39 > UBA660 > SIG200. Next base: position 16,718 of record CANQXT010000004.1, on the reverse strand, counting down.
AATGATACTTTAAATATTATTTATGGAAATAATGGGGTAGGAAAAACAAATTTAGTTGAAGCAATATATGTTTTATCAATAACAAGATCTTTTCGCAATAATAATGATTGTAATTTAATAAAAAATGGAGAAGTTAGTACCAAAATAGAAGGAGAGGTAGAAACCAATACAACAAATAAATATGAAGTTATAATTAATAAAGAAGGTAAAAAAGTAAAAATAGATAATAATATAATATCTAAATTAAGTGAGTATATTTCTAATATTAATGTCGTTTTATTACAACCAGATGAACAAATAATTTTTCAAGAAAGTCCATCTAGTAGAAGAAAATTATTAAATATAGAAATATGTGGTATAAAAAAAGAATATTTATTATTCTTAAATAATTATAATAAAATATTAAAACAAAGAAATTTTTATTTAAGAGAAATGTTTATTAATGGTAATAGAAGTTATGATTATTTAGATATATTAACTAAAAAATTAATTGAATATGGTAAAAAAATATATGAATATCGAAAAAATTTTATTGATAATATAAATGAATATATAAATAAAAAATATCAAAGTATATTTGAATTTGGCGATTTATTTATAAAATATAACTCTGATTATAATAAAGATCCTGATGATATATTTAATAATTATAAAAAGAATTATCAAAAAGAAATGGCTATTGGTAAAACAATGTATGGTATTCATCATGATGATATAATCTTTTTATTAGATAAAAAAGATATAGCTATTATTGGTAGTAATGGACAAAAGAAAAATGCTATATTTGCCTTTAAGCTAGCATTAATTGAATTAATATATAAAGAAAAAGGTAATTATCCTATTTTAATATTAGATGATTTATTTAGTGCTTTAGATAATTTAAAAATAAAAAATATTTTAAAATTATTATCAGATAATATTCAAACATTTATAACCACAACTGATTTAAATAAAATAGATGATAAATTATTAAATAAAGCAAGTATTTTTAATATAGAAGATTGTGATAATGTTAAAGAAATTAAGTTATAGTTCATCAAAGAAAGGGTGAGGGAAATGGATGATAAAAATTTACATTATAATGAAGATGATATTCAAGTCTTAGAAGGATTAGAAGCAGTAAGAAAAAGACCAGGGATGTATATTGGTACAACTGATGTTAAAGGTCTTCATCATTTAGTTTGGGAAATCGTAGATAATGCGATAGATGAAGCTTTAGCAGGTTTTTGTAATCATATAGAAGTTATTATAAATAAAGATAATTCAATAACAGTTAGAGATAATGGTCGTGGTATTCCCGTTGGTATTCATCCAAAAACAGGGGTATCAACAGTAGAGACTGTATATACTGTTTTACATGCTGGAGGAAAATTTGGTGGAGGTGGCTACAAAGTAAGTGGTGGACTTCACGGAGTTGGTGCTTCCGTTGTTAATGCTTTATCCAAATGGGTAACTGTAACAGTTTATAAAAATTCTAAAATATATGAAACTAAATTTGCAAATGGTGGAAAAACTGTTCAAAAGTTAACAGAAATTGGTACTTGTGAAGAAAATAGAACAGGTACAACTGTAACATTTAAACCAGATCCAGAAATATTCGATACCGATATTTATGATTATGAAACTTTAAAAGTAAGAATTAGAGAATTAGCATTTTTAAATAAAGGATTATCACTTACTATTAGAGATGATCGGGATATGGAAGATACAACTGGTGAAACTTTCCTTTATGAAGGTGGTATATCTGAGTATGTTAAGTTTATAAACCAAGGTAAAACAGTACTTCATGATGAAATAATTCATTTAAATGGTGAAAAAGATGGTATTATTTTTGAAGTTGCAATGCAATACAACACTGGATATAATGAAAATATTTATTCTTTTGTTAATAATATTAATACTCACGATGGTGGTACTCATGAAGATGGTGTTAAAAGAGCATTATTAAGAGTAATTAATAATTATGCTCGAAAAAATAATATATTAAAAGAAAAAGATGAAAACTTAAAAGAGGATGATGTTAAAGAAGGATTAACAATGATTATTTCTTGTAAACATCCAAATCCCCAATTTGAAGGCCAAACCAAAGGAAGATTAGGTAATTCGGAAGTTAAAAATTTAGCTGATAGTGTTTTTTCAGAAGGATTTGAACAATTTTTACTTGAAAATCCTGATTATGCTAAGATTATTATTGGTAAAGCAGTATTAGCAAGAGATGCAAGAATGGCTGCAAAAAAGGCGAGAGAAGCTACTCGAAAAAGTGATTTAGCAACAACTAATTTCTTTGGTAAATTATCAGATTGTAAAAGTAAAGATCCTACTGTTTCTGAAATATTTATAGTCGAAGGAGATTCAGCTGGTGGTTCTGCTAAAGAAGGAAGAGATTCAATGACACAAGCTATTCTTCCTTTAAGAGGTAAAATTTTAAATGTTGAAAAAGCACGTTTAGACAAAGCTTTAGGTAATGAAGAAATTAAAACAATAATTACAGCATTTGGTACAGGAATTGGCGAATATTTTGATTTATCTAAATTAAGATACGATAAAATCATTATAATGACAGATGCCGATGTCGATGGTGCTCATATTAGAGTTTTATTATTAACATTATTTTATAGATTTTTTAAACCTATTGTGGAAGCTGGCCATGTTTATGCTGCTCAACCTCCATTATTTAGAATAATGCATGGAAAAACAAGAAAATATGTTTTAGACGAACAAGAAAAAGAAGAATATTTAGCATCTTTACCTGAAAATGTTAGAAATAGAGCAGAAATTGCCCGTATGAAAGGTTTAGGAGAAATGGATGCTGAAGAATTAAATGAAACAACAATGGATATTAATAAGCGGACATTAAGAAAAATAACCGTTGGTGATTGTATTGCAGCTGATGCTATATTTGAAAAATTAATGGGTGATGAGGTAGAACCAAGAAGAGCATTTATTGAAGAAAATGCTATTAAGGTTAAAAACTTAGATATTTAGGAGGTTTATAATGGATAATGAAGAAATAAATAAAACAATTAATGATGATAGTCCTAATAATGAATCTGATAATATAGAAAATGAATTAGAAGAACAATCAGAAAATAATTATGGTGGTGAATTTCACGAAAGAGATTCACACAAAGAAAATAATATTGTTGATGAAGTAAAAGATTCTTTTCTAGATTATTCAATGAGTGTAATTACTTCAAGAGCTATTCCAGACTTAAGAGATGGATTAAAACCAGTTCATCGTAGAATTTTATGGTCTATGTATGAAGAAGGTAATACCCCTGATAAACCTCATAGAAAATCAGCTACAACAGTTGGTAACGTTATGGGACATTATCATCCACATGGTGATTCATCTATTTATGAAGCAATGGTTAGATTAGCTCAAAGTTTCAATCAAAGATATATGCTTATTGATGGTCACGGAAACTTTGGTAATATCGAAGGAGATGGAGCTGCAGCTTATCGTTATACTGAAGCAAGACTTGCCAAAATTTCCTTAGAGTTATTGAAAGATATCAACAAAGATACTGTTGATATGACTCCTAATTATGATGAAACGTTGGAAGAACCTAAAGTATTACCATCAAGATTTCCAAATATTTTAGTAAATGGTTCAATGGGAATTGCTGTTGGTATGGCAACAAATATTCCACCTCATAATTTAGGTGAGGTTATTGATGGATGTGTTGCTTATATTGATAATCCAGAAATTGATACATTAGGACTTATGCAATATATAAAAGGACCTGATTTTCCAACTGGTGGTATTATTTTAGGTAATTCGGGAATAAAAAAAGCATATGAAACTGGTCGTGGTTCAATTACAATTAGAAGTAGAGCAACTATTGAAGAACATAATAATCATAATATAATTACTATAACTGAAGTTCCATATGGTGTTAATACCCAAGAATTAAAAGAAAAAGTTGCTGAATTAGTAAGAGACAAAATCATTGATGGTATAACAGATTATCATACTGATTTAAAAGATGGAGTAAAAATAACTATTACATTAAAAAGAGATGCTAATCCTCAAATAATTTTAAATAATTTATATAAACATACATCTTTCCAAGTTAATTATGGTATAATATTTTTAATGCTTGATAATGGTACTCCAAAAACACTTGGCTTAAAAGATATAATTTCTAAGTATATAGATCATCAAAAAGAAGTCATAATTAGAAGAACTCGTTTTGACTTAGCAAAAGATGAAAAAAGAGTACATATTTTAGAAGGTTATAAGATAGCTCAAGATAATATTGATGAAGTTGTTAATATTATTAAAACTGCAGATGACGATATTGATGCAAAAGCTAAATTAATTAGTCGCTTTAGTTTATCTGAAGTCCAAGCTGATGCTATATTAGAATTAAAATTACGTCGTTTAACTGGTCTAGAAAGAGATAAGATAGAAGAAGAGTTAAATGCCTTATTGAAAGAAATAGAAGAATTAAAAGCAATATTGGCATCTGAACAAAAAGTGTTAGAAATAATTAGAAAAGAATTATTAGAAATTAAAGATAAATATGGAGATGAAAGAAGAACAACTATTGATATGACTGCTATTGATTATATAGAAGATGAATCATTAATTCCTGAAGAAGATTCTATGATTATTATGACTGATAAAGGATATATTAAGAGAACGAAGAATGATACATTTAAAGTTCAAAATCGTGGTGGAGTTGGAATAAAAGGATTAACGACTACGGATGAAGATTTTGTAACTCATTTAATTAATATTTCAACTCACGATTATATTATGTTCTTTACTAATAAAGGAAAAGTATATCGTTTAAAAGGTTATGAAATACCAGAATTTAGTAGACAATCTAAAGGTTTACCAGCAATTAATTTATTACAAATTGAAAAAGGAGAAAAAATTAATACTATAATTAAGGTAACTAAGGAAGATGAAGCTAAATATCTATTATTTGCAACTAAAAAAGGTATTGTTAAACGTACTGATATAAAAGAATTTGATAATATTAGAAACTCAGGTAAGATATGTATTAACTTAAAAAATAATGATGAGTTAATTGCTGTTAAGAAAACTTCAGGTAATAATATGATATTATTAGGAAGCAACAATGGTAGAATGGTAAAATTTGATGAATCCGAAGTTAGAGTAATGGGACGTACAGCATCCGGTGTTAGAGGTATTAACTTAGGGGAAAATGATTGTATTTGCTGTGAAGTTACTGAAGAAGATTCAATGTTATTATTAGTTACAGAGAAAGGATACGGAAAACGAACAAAAGTTGCTGATTTTCGTCAAACAAAAAGAGGAAGTAAAGGTGTTTTAGCACTAAATATTACAGAAAAGAATGGTACTTTAGTTGCTTCTAAAATAGTTGAAGATAATAAAGATGTTGTTATTATGACTAATGCGGGTATAACTATTAAATTACCAGTTGAACAAATATCTATTTTAGGTCGTGTAACACAAGGTTTAAGATTGATTTCATTAAGAGAAAATCAAACTGTTGCTACAGTAAGTATTGTTGATAAAGTTGAAGAAATTAATGACATTCAAAACGAAGATAATCAATAAAAATATTTCCCGGGAAATATTTGGTTGACATAATAATTAAATTATTTCCCGGGAAATAATTGGTTTACATAATATATAAAAATGTAAAAACAATATTTCATATGAAATGTTGTTTTTTTATATTTAAACTTATTTATGAATATTTATATTTAATTTTATATTAATGTTTCACGTGGAACATTAATATAAAATAATTTTAAAATTTTAAACTATAAAACTGCTTATTGTATAAACAAAATCTATTATTTAGTAAGATAAGAATTAAAATTGATTTATAAATTATTTATTTGATAGATTTAAATAAATTTAATAATAATTAACTTTACTATTAAATATTATAATAATTGATGTTTTAATTCAAATAATGTTTCACGTGAAACATTATTTGAAAAATTGTGTTTTAAAAATATAAAATGCATAGTTTTATTATTTTAGTTGTTTATATCATTTATAATATCTTTATTAAATAATTACTAATTTTAAAAAAATAATGAATTAATTTAACAATTTTTAAATTAATTTTAAATTTTAAATGTGTAAATGCTAAATGTTTCACGTGAAACATTAATTATATTAAAATAGTTAATCAAAAAAATATTCCTAGGAAATAATTAATTTACGTAACATGATAAATGTAGATACACTAAAATAAAAAAATAATTTTTGCATTTTAAAATTTTTTAATAGTTAAATCAAAAATATTAAAAAATGTTTTCTTTAATGCAAAAAAATAAAATTGTTATATAGATTAGATTATTTTCTACCAACTAATTAATTATTTTTATCAATGTTTCACGTGAAACATTGATTATAAAGCTAAATTAATTGAAATAAAATAAATAAATTATTTTCCGGGAAATAATTGGTTTACATAATACTGTGAAAATGTAAAAATAATATTTCCCGGGAAATAATTGGTTGACATAATATAATCGAAATATATCTTGAATTATTTATATAGATATGTTAATATAATTACGCACAACAAATATATTGTAACCTGGTCAGAGTTGGAAGACAGCAGCCACATCAATCCCTATTTGTGTGTGCTTTTTTTAAGGTATAATATGAATAAAGATATAATATTTAAAAAACTATATAATGCTGCTAAAAAATCATATTCTAACAACGAAATTCCAGTTGGTGCTCTGATAGTAAAAAATAATAAGATAATATCAGTAGGATCAAACAATCGTCAGAAAAAATATTACATTTTTGGTCACGCAGAGATAAATGCTATTCTGAAAGCAAGCAAAAAAATTGGTGATTGGCGTTTAAATGAATGTGATCTTTATGTAACGCTAGAACCTTGTAATATGTGCGTTAATATTATAAATGAATCAAGAATTAAAAATGTTTATTATCTATTATCTGGAAAGAAAAATACTAATAATTTGAAAAATTACTTTCAAATAGATAATAATAATGAATATAATAAAAAAATAACAGATTTAATGAATAAATTTTTTAAAAAATTAAGAAAATAATTCTTAATTTTTTTTATACGTGATATAATAAAAAAGAAAGGAAAACATCATGAAATATAAAGTTTTGTACAGAAAATATCGTCCTGACAATTTCGATTCTATTGTAGGCCAAGACTATATTACCAAAATTTTAAAAAATTCTATTATAAATAACCAAGTATCACATGCTTATATATTCTCTGGACCTCGTGGAACAGGAAAAACAACAACAGCAAAAGTATTAGCTAAAGCTTTAAATTGTGCTAATCCAGAAAATGGTTCACCATGTGGTAAATGTGAGTTTTGCAAGAATTTTAAAGAAAATCCAGATATTATTGAAATAGATGCAGCATCAAACCGCGGAGTTAATGAAATTAGACAAATAATTGATAATATAAAATTAACTCCAACTAACGGAAAATATAAGGTATATATAATTGATGAAGTACATATGTTAACAATGGAAGCTTTTAATGCTCTTTTGCTAACTTTAGAAGAGCCTCCTACACATACAGTGTTTATATTGGCCACAACTAATGTTGAAAACGTCCCAATAACTATTTTGTCTAGATGTCAAAGATTTGATTTTCAAAAAATTAAAGTTGAAAAAATTGTTGAATTACTAACAAACGTTTGTAAAAAGGAAAATATTAAAATTACCGAAGAAGCTTTAAATGAAATTGCAATAGTTTCTGAAGGTGGGTTAAGAGATGCATTAAGTCTATTAGATCAATTATCTAAAAACGAATGTGAAATAACTTTAGAATTAATAGAAAATCAAATTAAAGTTGTATCCCAAAAAACAATTAATGCCTTATTAGATACAATTGAACAAAATAACTTTGATGAATTTTTCAATATAATAAATGATTTTCGTTCTAGAGGTGTTGATTATAAAACATTAGTAAAAAGAATTGTTGAATCAATTAGTAAAAAAGCAAAAAATATAATGTTGCATGGTAGTAGAGAAAGATTAAATTTTGATTCATACAAAAATATGATATTTGAATTGTCTGATAGTTTAAATAAAATAAATATAAATGTTGATAATTACACTATTTTAGAAATGCTTTTATTAAATTATTTTTCAATTAATAATAGTAAAGTGGAAAATGAAGTTGTAAAAGAAAAAAAAGAAACTTTAAAAGCAAAAAATGAATCAAATATTATAGAAGATAAATCAATAACAAATAACGATGAAAATGTTAAAGAAAACTCTGAAATAGATGAAAATTTAATTAATATAAGAATAAATAATTGTTTCTATGATGCTAAAAGAACATATCTAGAAGATGCAAAAGATGAATATCAAAAATTACTTAATGATAGTAATTTAGAAGGAAAATTAAAAAATATTTTAATTGATAGTGAAATAGTTGCAGCATCTTCTAAAAATTTGATCTGTACTTGTTTAAATAACCATTTAGTAAATCTTGCTAATGGTATGCTTGAAGAAATAGAAAAATTATTTTCTAAAATATGTCATAAAGACTACAAAATAATTTTTTTAACTAAAGATAGATGGAATAAAGAAAAAGAACAATATATTCTTGATTTAAAAGCAAAAAAGGTATATAAATATATAGAGGAAGAAAAGCAAAAAGAGATTGATAATTCCTCAGTAATTAATGATGTTTTTGATATTTCAAAAGTTGAAATCGTTTAGGAGGTGAAGTATATGAATATGCAAAATATTATGGCACAAGCTCAAAGAATGCAAAGAGAAATTACTGCTAAAAAAGATGAACTAGAAAAAATGGAATTTACTGGTAAATCTGAATGGGTAGAAATGACTTTTACAGGTGGAAGAGTAATAAAAAATGTAAAAATAATAAAAGAAGGAAGTATTTCTGAAGAAGATAAAGAAGTTTTAGCAGATATGATTCAAATTGCAACAAAAGATGCCTTTATTCAAATAAATAAAGCAATGACAGATAAGTTAGGTCAATACGCTGGAGCTTTAGATGGGTTAATGTAGTATGATATATCCTGATTTATTACAAAAATTAATTGATTATTTCAAAAAATATCCCACAGTTGGTGAAAAATCGGCTGAAAGAATGGCGCTTGCTACATTAAATCTAAAAGATGAAGAAGTTAAAGATTTTGCCAAAACTTTATTGGATAGTAAAGAAAAATTAAAAAAATGTTCTATATGTGGAAATTTAACAGAAAATGAAATATGTAATGTATGTGCTGATTCCAATAGAAATAAAAATCTCATTTGTGTAATTGAAGATTATAAGAGTGTATTTTCTTTTGAAAAAGCAGGTAAATATAATGGTGTATATCATATTTTAAATGGTTTAATTTCTCCAATGGATAGTATTGGACCAGAAGATATTAATTTATCTTCACTAATAAAAAGAGTGGAAAATTTAGAAAATCCCGAATTAATATTAGCTTTAAAGTCTTCAATTGAGGGAGAAACGACTACATTATATATAAAAAAAATATTTGAAAAGAAGAATGTTAAAATATCTAGATTATCATATGGTATTCCAATGGGAGCTGAAATTGATTATCTAGATATTATAACACTTGATAAAGCATTAGAAGATCGAAAAACAATATCTGAATAAAATATAGATTAATGTAATATATTTTAATGGTGATATTGATGAAAATTAAACTAGGAATTATCTTAAAAAAAATTGTCTTTGCCTTCGGAACTATTTATGGTATAAATGTTATTCTTAATAAAGTAGGAATATATTTACCAATAAATATATATACAGTAGGAATTACTTCTTTTTTAGGAGTTCCTGGTTTATTATCTTTATATTCGATCCTCTATATGATTAAATAGGAGGATATTATAAAAATACCAGAATTAGAAAATTTAGTAAAATATTATAAAAATAATCATTTATCACATGCTTATTTAATTTCTACAAATAATATTGAAAAATGCTATCAAGTCCTTTTAAAAGTAATAAAGGGCATTTTTTGTATTGATGAATATCAAGATAATTGTGATAAATGTTCATTATGTCATCTAATAGATATTAATAATCTTCCTAGTTTAAAAGTTATTGTACCAGATGGACAATTTATTAAAAAAGAACAAATTATGGAATTGAAATATCTTTTCTCTAAAGAATCTCAATATACAAAAGAAGTTATTTATGTTATAAAAGAAGCTGAAAAAATGAATAAAGAAGCTTCTAATACTATATTAAAATTTTTAGAAGAACCATCTGATAATGTAATTGGTTTCTTTCTAACTAAAGATAAGAATAATATTATTTCGACAATTCAAAGTAGGTGTCAAATAATTGAAGTAGTATTTGATAATACTATTTCTGAAAATCTAGGAATTACTGATAGTGAATATCAAAGTTATTTAGAAATTATAGTTAATTATTTAAGACAAATTGAAGAAGATAACGATGCAATATTAATGAATAAAGAAATAGTAGATAATTATGAAAAAAAAGATATAGTAGTTATTGTGCAAATAATACTGGAAGTTTATAAAACAATTTTAGAAAAGAAAAAAAATGATCAACTTTTAAATCAATTAGACTTTTTAAACAAATTAAGTTACAATAATGTTGAAAGAAAAGTAAATTTAATTATAGAAATATTAAATGAAATAAAATTTAATGTTAATATTCAATTATTACTAGATCGATTTGTTTTGGAAATGGAGTCAATAAATAATGAAAGTATATAATGTGGTATTTAAAGAACAAGGTAAGAAATATCATTTTCTAGGCGAAGATGATATGGAAATAAATAGTAATGTTATTGTTGAAACTGATAATGGTCAACAATATGGCAAAATAGAAAGTATATTAAATCTAGATAAAAATTCGGATAATTATAAAAAGATTATTAGAGTGGCAACTGAAGAAGATAAAGATTTCTATTTAAAATTATTAAAAGAAAATAAAATTGCTCTAGAAAAATGTAAAGAATTAGTTAAAAAATTAGATTTAAATATGAGTGTTATAAGTGCTGAATTTAATTTTGATAAAACCCAATTATTATTTGGCTTTGTAGCAGATGAAAGAATTGATTTCCGTGAACTTGCTAAAAAATTGGCGGCAATTTACCATACCAGAATTGAACTTCGCCAAATTGGGGTGAGAGATAAAGCTAAAAAAATTGGTGGCTATGGCGTGTGTGGTCAAACAATATGTTGTTCTCGTTTTTTAAATCATATTGATACTATATCTATGAATATGGCAAAAAATCAAAATTTAGCTTTAAATCCTAATAAAATCAATGGTGTATGTGGTAGATTACTATGTTGTTTACAATATGAAGATGAAATGTATTTAGAATGTAGTAAAGGATTACCTTCAGTTGGAGATAAAATAAAAACTATTAATGGTGAAGGTACAGTATCTAGTGTAGATGTTTTAAATAGAAAATGTAAGGTCATCATTGGTAGTAATAGAGAAGAAGTTGAAATAGATAATAATGAAAAATAAAGTTTTAAATGATTTATATGATTATTATAATTTAAAGATTTATCAATATGAAGATGGTTTTAAATTTTCTATTGATTCAATTTTACTTGCAGAGTATGTTAAAATTTCAAATAAGACGAAGAATATTTTAGATTTATGTACAGGAAATTCTGTTATTCCCTTAATATTATCAACGAAGACTAACGCTTCAATTGATGCTATAGAAATTCAAGAGGATGTATATAAATTAGCTCAAGAAAGTATTTTATATAATGCTAAAGATAAACAGATAAATGTATATAATGCAGATATAAAAGAAATTAATAATTATCTAAAGAACAAAAAGTATGATATAATTACTTGTAATCCACCATATTTTAAGGTAGATAATAATAGTTATATAAATAATAATGAAAAATTAGCAATATCAAGACATGAAGTAAAAATTACTTTGGAAGAAATTTTTATGATTGCATCTAATTATCTAAATACTAAAGGAGAATTTTATTTAGTGCATAGATTAACTAGATTAGATGAGATAATAATTTATGCTAATAAATATAATTTAAATGTTAAAAATATATGTTTAATAAAAACAAAAAGAGATTTAAAACCATCTATTGTCTTAGTTAGATGTATTAAAAATTCAAGTATGGGAATTAAAATAAGTGATATTATAAATATCGAAAATTTAAAAACATATCAAAATATGTTTAAGGAGGACTAATGAAATTAATAGTAGGACTTGGTAATCCAGGTCGAGAATATAAGAATACGAGACATAATATAGGTTTTATGATGTTAGATAATTACTTGGGTAAAGTTGATTGGAAAAATAAAATGGAAAGTCAATTTTATACATCAGATAATGATGGTGAACAAGTAATATTTATAAAACCCCAAACATTTATGAATTTATCAGGATTGGCTGTTAAAAAGGTCGTTAGCTTTTATAAAATTGCCCCGGAAGATACTTTAGTTATCCAAGATGATTTAGATTTAGAAATTGGTAATTATAAATTAAAAAATAATAGTTCTGATGGTGGACATAATGGTATAAAATCTATTATTCACGAATTGAATAGTGATGGTTTTGCCAGACTAAAAATAGGTATAGGCAAGGATCTAAGAATTCCCGTAGATAGATATGTTTTAGCTAAAATACCTAAAGAAGAATTGGATATAATAAATTCTAATAAAGATGAATTTAATAATATAATTGATATGTTTATAAAAAAAGGTATTGAATATACAAAGCAAAATTATAATAATATAACTAGAAAGGAATAAAATTAAACTCGAAAGAATTATGGATTTAAGTAGTTATTTTAATTTTCATAATAAAAGTATTACATATGGATTAACAGATGAGTTAATCGCTTTTTACGTTACTGAATTATTTAAAAAAGAAAATAAAAATATTATATTAGTAACTAGTAATTTATATGAAAGTAATAAATTATATAATATTATTAAATTACATAACGAAAATTCAGATATCTTTTTAATGGATGATTTTATTACTTCTAAAGTAGTGGCCGTATCTCCAGAATTTACTTTAGGAAGATTAAATGTTTTAGAGAATTTAAAACATCGCAAGGAAATAATTGTTACTAATCTAATGGGTTATCTAAAATATTTACCAAATAAAAATGAAGTAAATAGTATTACTTTAGAAAAAGGAATAGATATTAAACGTGATGAATTAATTGAAAAGTTAACAAATTATGGTTATAACCGTGAATCAATGGTAACAACCTCAGGAGAATATTCGGTAAGAGGATTTATAATTGATATTTATATCATTAATGAAGTTCATCCAATTAGAATCGAATTATTTGGTAATACTATTGAAAGTATTAGATATTTTGATGAAAATACCCAAAGAACAACAACTGAAATCGATAAAATAGAGATATTACCATTTAATGAAATCAAAACTACCTCTAATAGTAGTCTTTATGATTATACAAATGATGGTATAGTTATTTATTTAAATAAAAATCAAATTGATGTTGCTTATAAAAAATTATGTGAAGAAATATATGAATATAATATTGATAAAAATATAAATGAAAAATATATGTATGATTTAAAAGAAATAACTCCTAGTTATGAATTATACATAGATACTATTTCTAATAAAAGTGATATTACTGCTTGTGAAGTACCATCATTTAATGAAAACTTTGAATTATTAAAAGATAATTATAATAAATGGTTAAAAGAAAAAAAAGATATCTACTTTTATTTATCTAAAAGTAGTGAAATTAAAACTATTAAAGAATTAATACCGGGAGCTAAAATTATTCACCAAGAAATTAGTAAAGGATTTATAATAGGTAATATAGTATGTATTTCCGAACATGATATTGGTATTCATAGTACAATTCAAAATAAATATAAAAGTAATTTACATATCGGTACCAAAATTAAAAATTATAATGACTTAGAAAAAGGGGATTATATTGTTCATCCAATGCATGGTATTGGTATTTATAATGGTTTAGTTACTTTAACCAAAGATAGTATCACTAAAGATTATATTCAATTATTATATGAAGGTAATGATAAAATATATATTCCCGTTGAAAAAATAAATAATATTTATAAATATAGTAGTAAAGATGGTGTTGCTCCCAAAATTAATAAACTTAATTCTCCTAGTTGGAATAAAACTAAAAATTATATTAAAAGTAAAGCTGAAGATATTTCTAAAGAATTACTTTCACTATATGCCAAAAGAGCAGAAATTAAAGGTATACCTTATAAAGATTATGAAGAAGAAGCTTTATTTGCTAGTTCTTTTGCTTATACCGAAACTAAAGATCAATCTAAAGCAATATATGAAATAAGTAAAGATTTAAATAATGTAAGACCAATGGATCGTTTATTATGTGGTGATGTTGGTTTTGGTAAGACAGAAGTTGCAATGCGTGCTATCTTTAAAACAGTTATTAATAATATGCAAGTTATGTATTTATGTCCCACAACTATTTTATCTAAACAACAATATAATGTTATAAAAGAAAGATTTAAAGATGTACCAGTAGAAATAAAATTATTAAATAGATTTACTTCTCCTAAAGAAACTAAAGAGATATTAGATAAATTAAGTAAAGGCTCTATTGATATTTTAGTTGGTACGCATCGTATTTTAAGTGATGATATAAAACCTAGTAAACTTGGTTTACTTGTTGTAGATGAAGAACAAAGATTTGGTGTAAAACATAAAGAAAAAATCAAAGAATTTAAAAACGATGTTAATGTTTTAACTTTATCAGCAACACCTATTCCAAGAACATTAAAAATGGCCCTATCAGGTTTAAGAGATTTATCTATAATTGATACTCCACCAGTTAATAGATATCCAGTTCAAACTTATGTTATTGAAGAAGATGATTTACTGGTTAAAGATGCTATTTATAAAGAATTAGGTCGTAAAGGTCAAGTTTTTATACTTTATAATCGTGTTGATAAATTAGATAGTTTAGTTGATAAAATTAAGTCTTTAGTTAAAGAAGCAAGAATATGTTATGCTCACGGTAAAATGGCTAAAGAAGAACTTGAAAATATTATGGATGCTTTTGTTAACTATGAATATGATATTTTAATTTGTACTACAATCATTGAAAATGGCATTGATATTGCTAATGCCAATACTTTGATTGTTTATGATGCCGATAATTTTGGCTTATCTCAACTTTATCAAATAAGAGGAAGAGTTGGAAGAAGTGATAAAGTAGCTTATGCATATCTTCTTTATGATAAAAAGAAAATGCTTAATGATGTAGCAATTAAAAGATTACAAGCAATTAAAGAATTCACAGCATTAGGTAGTGGTTATAAGATTGCAATGCGTGATTTATCTATTCGTGGGGCTGGAGATATTTTTGGCAGTAATCAAGCTGGTTTTGTTGATGCTGTAGGACTTTCTTATTATATGAAATTAATTGAAGATGAAATGGCTAGAGCTAAAGGGGAAGAAGTTAAAGAAGAAGATTTATCTAATAAAAACTTAATTGAAGTTTCTACACATATTAAAGATAATTATGTTGAAGATGAAGATATTAAAATTGAAATTCACCAAAAAATTAATGAAATTGATTCTTTAGAAAAATTAAATTTAGTTAAAGAAGAGTTGGAAGATCGTTTTGGTAAAATAGATCAAGACATGGAAATATATATGTATGAAGAATGGTTTACTAATATGTGTGAAGAATTAAATATTAAAGAAGTTGATAAAAATAATCGTACTATAGATATAACTCTTCCTGAAGAATTATCAAGTACCATTGCTGGTGATAAGTTATTATTAGAAACAATGAGTATATCTAACCACTTTAATATTAAATATCGTAATAAACAAATCATAATTAGTTTACTTTATAATAACTTAGATAAACATTATGTTTATTATTTAGTTAAATTATTACTTGCAATTAAAGAATGTGTCAAGAATTAAGAATAAATCTTAAAATATTACTCACACTATAAAAAGGAGTGTGTAGTATATGATTAAAAGTGGAATTACTAGAAGAATTGATGAATTAGGAAGAATTGTAGTTCCCAAAGAAATAAGATATAACTTAGGAATAAGAGATGGTGAACCATTAGAAATATATACTAGTGATAACTCAATTATCATAAAAAAATATTCCCAAGTTGAAAATATAAAAAATATTAGTACTATTTTATGTGAGATATTTAGTCAAATATGTGGAGTTGATGTCATAATAACAGACCGTGAAAAAGTTATTGCCACAGATTCAAATAATTTAAAATTAATGGATTATAAACTTAGTGATAAATTAACAAATTTAATTGATAATCGTGAAAATTTAATAAGTGAAAAAGAAGATAATTGGTTTGATAAAATGGGTTATTTTGTGATGTTACCTATAATAACTTCCATAGATTCAAGTGGATTAGTTATTGTGTATAATAAAGTAAAAAATGAAGAACTATTAAAATATGCAAAATTAATTCAAAAACTAATAATTCAAAAATTAGATATATAATGTTTATGGCAAATCCGGAGTTTATTCCGAATTTGCCATTTTTTGACTTTTTCGGAGTCCATTCCGAATTTGCCAAAAAATATTGCTAAAAAAAATAAGTTGTGATAAACTAAGTTTAATTAACGGAGAATAAGTATTATAATTAGGAAATATTATAGAGAGTTAATGGTTGGTGAAAATTAATATAGGAACTAATTAGGTATGGACTTAGGAGTTAAAGCGCATGATGAGCGTTATGCATTAAAGTGTATGA
>CANQXT010000003.1 GCA_947627915.1 uncultured Bacilli bacterium | reverse complement strand
AAAAAAAACTTTATAAAATTTTTATTCTTAAATTTCATAAAGTTTACTCTTTTAAATTAATTTGCTCTTTTTTTCTGAAAATTCGCAAAATTTTTCCAAAACTTGTTAATTTGTATTACTTTTTGCAAAATTTTTCCAAAAGTTGACATTATTCCGCTTTTAATATATAATTAAATAGAGGTTGATAACTATGATAGAAAGAACAGAGTATCTTGAGGAATTAAAAAGATTTAAAGATAAAGACTTAATTAAAGTTGTTACAGGATTAAGAAGATGCGGTAAATCCACATTATTCGCCTTATTTATAAATTATTTGAAAGAAATTGGGATAAAAAACGATCAAATAATAAATATTAATCTTGAAGATATTAGTTATAGTTTTAACGATTATAAAGAACTATATGATTTTGTAAATAAAAAAATAACTTCTAAAAAACAATATTATGTTTTTTTAGATGAAGTTCAAAATGTTCCTGAATTCCAAAAAGCCGTTGATAGTTTATATATTAAAAAGAATGTTGATGTTTATATTACTGGTTCTAATGCCTATTTATTATCGGGAGAACTTGCTACACTATTATCCGGAAGATACATAGAAATTAAAATGTTACCTTTGTCATTTAAAGAATATTTAAGTGCATTTAAAATTAAAGAAAAAAGTAATTATGATTATTTTTTAGATTATATGAAAAATGGTGGGATGCCCGGTAATTTACCAATAATTCAAAATAATTATAATGACTTAGATAAATACTTGGAGGGAATATTTACAACTGTCGTATATAAAGATATAATAACGAGAAATAATATAACTGATAAAATGTTATTAGAAAATGTCTTAAAATTTATATTTGATAGTATAGGTAGTCCAATATCCATAAAAAAAATATGTGATACTTTAACAAGTAAAGGTAGTCCTGCAAGTAATCATACTGTTGAAAATTATATATATGCTTTTATTGATAGTTTTTTAATTTATAAAGCAGAACGATTTGATGTTAAAGGAAAAAATTTATTATCTAGAGATTATAAATATTATGTTGTAGATTCAGGATTAAGAAGTTATTTATTAGGTAAAAAAGCTAATAGTGATATGGGACATATATTAGAAAATATAGTTTATTTAGAATTATTAAGAAGAGGCTATAAAGTATATGTTGGCAAAGTAGATGACTTAGTAATTGATTTTGTTGCTGAAAATAGAGATGGTTTAAAGTATTACCAAGTAGCATTATCTGTTAGAGATGAAAAAGTATTAGAAAGAGAATTAAAATCATTACAAAAAACTGGCGATTATTATCCAAAATATTTAATAACATTAGATATGGATTTAGAAGCAGATTACAATGGAATAACTAAAATTAATGTAATAGATTGGTTATTAAACAATGAAAAATAGCAAATAAAATCTCCTAATTTTTTACTAGGAGATTTTATTATTAATTATTTATTTTAGAAATATTACTAACAGCATGAATTGCATCACTAGAAGCAGTAGCTAATTGATATATATCTTTGTTTATAGCATCTCCAATCGCATATACTCCTTCTATTTTCGTTTCAAAATTTTCATCAACAATTATATGACCATTCATATTAGTTATATCTAAATTTTTAAATATATCTGTATTTGGTTTATATCCAATATATATAAATACACCTTCAACATTTAAAGTAGTTCCATTATCTAATAGAATACTTTGTAATTTATTATCTATTTCATTATATTCTTTAATATTTACATTATAAATGATTTCAATATTAGGACAATTATTTACTTTATCAATTAAAATTTCATCACCTTTAAAACCAGCTTTTCGATTTAATAAATATATTTTTTGACATATATTAGCTAAATACAATGACTCTTGTAAAGCACTATTACCACTTCCAACTACTGCCACTACTTTATCTTTATAAAAAGCTCCATCACATGTTGCACAAGTACTAAGACCACGACCTAATAAATCTTTCTCATTATCTAATCCTAAATATTTTGGTTTAGTTCCTGTAGCTATAATAACACTATTAGCTCTATACTCACCTCTAGTAGTAACAACAACTTTAACATCATCTTCTTCTACTTTTAGTTCTGTAACTTCTTCAAATTTATATGGAATATTTAAATCTTTTACTTGGTCAAATAATTTACTAGCAAAATCACTACCTTTAATATTAATAAGTCCTGGATAATTACTTATTTTATCAATATTATTTAACATTCCCCCTGGTGTTCCTTTATCTAAAAGTAAAACATTTAAGTTTCCTCTTTTTGCATATATACCTGCTGTTATTCCACCAATACCCATACCTATAACTATTAAATCATACATATTTTATTCTCCCTTTAAAATCTTATTGGACCATTTTGTTCTTCATTATATAAATCTTCAAAACGACCTTTTCTACTAGTTATCATAAATCCAAGGAGTCCTATAACAAATAATACAATAGATATTATTTGTGCTGTTTTAAAACCACCTAGCATTAAAGAATCTGTTCTTAATTTTTCTATAAAAAATCTACCTACAGAATAATACATTAAATACAATGATGTTATTTGACCAGTCTTAATATATCTAAATCTTCTTAATATTAATAATATTATAAAACCAATTAAACAATACAAAGATTCATAAAAGAATGTTGGATGATAATAAACATTACCTATTTTCATTCCATCAATTATCTTTTCAGGAATGTGTAATTCTTTTAAATGTAAATATGTAGTAGCAGATCCAAAAGCTTCTTTATTAAAGAAATTACCCCATCTTCCTATTGCTTGAGCTATTAATAAAGGAACTGCTGTAATATCCATCATTTTAACAGTACTAACTTGATATCTTTTGGTATAAACAACCATTGTTATAAAACCTGCTATTATACCTCCATGAATCGCAAGACCACCTTCCCATATCTTAAATATATCTAGTAAATTATCTTTATATGTATCAAATTCAAAAGCACAATAATATAATCTAGCACCAATAATACCAAAAATAATAACCCAGAATGCTAAATTAAATAAAAATTCTTTGGGATAATTAAATCTTCTTCCTTCTCTCATAAAGAAAAATAACGCTACTATTATACCACCTAATATGCATAAAGAATACCATCTTATGTCATAACCCATTATTGTAAATGCAATATTACTCATAATCAATTCTCCTATACTATAAATAATTATAAAACAAAATAGTTTTAACGTAAATACTAATTTTAATTTTAAAAAAAGAAAGAGAGTCATTCTCTTTCAGGGTTAAGTTTTACTATTTTAACGTCTTCGTTGACGAGTTAATTAGTTGGAGAAAGAACAAGACGAAAAGTAAGCGAATTGTAAGCAATACCATTGTATCTATGAAAAGTAAATTGACTTGCCAAGATTCCATTACCATTAAAGCCTCCTCGATAAAACCATGGAAAAGAAGAGTTAGCAAAATATGCATCATCAGCGTACCATGCACTATGATTATGCAACGAACCATCTTTTTCATAATAACTATAGAATGGGCCCATTTCTCCAGTGGCATCTCCTAATATTCTTTTACTATATGTTGTTGTATCACTATCACTTGGATATTTATCTATATAGCCTTTATCCATTTCTTTTGCTAAGTCTTCTGTAGAAAAACTACTATCTCCTGGAGTATTTTCTATACAAGCTGCCATATATTCATACGCGCCACCGGACATATCAAACACCCCTGATATATTTCCAGTTGTACTTGCTAAGTATCCGGTTGGCGTATTATATGGTTGTGTTTTATCTTTTTCATCACTCTTACCTGTATCTCCTTTATAACTACTTTGATCTGTATTAGCTGCGGCACTATATCCGGTTTTAAATTCTTCATTATTATTTATTCTTACTTCTGTTCCTATTCCATATTCAGAATGGGATAAGTATGCTACTGCTCCCCATTCCGTATTCTTCATCATATGACTATCTAATGTTTGATTATATTTTTTTCCAGCATCAAAGAATGCTTTTACATTTGCACCTCGCCATGATATTTCATTTGGTTTTACTATTACATTAGTTGCATCTCCACCTGTTTCAAACTTTCCTACCCATATTCCACTTAATTCTTTTGTTCCTAACGTAAATGCTGGATGGGTTATCCAATCTCCATCTTTAGTTTCAGCTTTTGCTTCACTTTTTGGTGTATCCTTACTTTCAAACTCAATATTTATTAATCTGGCTTGACCTAATGCTTGTGTTGTTGAATTACCATAATTTGTATTTATTAATGTATTTCCATCTGGTGTTCCATCTTCGCTTGTTGCGTGCCATATTTGATATTTATATCTTGGTATCCAGACAAAATATCCATTTATATCATTTTCATTTATTTTTTGTCCTACAGAATATGTCTCTTTTTTTCCTTCATTTAATATTACAGCATTAGCCCATCTTTTTTCACTATAGTTATACCATTCACTATGTTTATTTGCATAATACACATCTCCATTTGGTTTTATTTCAACTGGGATTAAATCTCCTGTTATTACTGGATCATTTCCGTTTAATTCTTTATCAGTCCATTCTTCCTTATGTATTCCACTTCTTTCATATAATTCATCTATTGATGATTGGACATTATTATATTTTCCATCACTGTTTTTATTATCATAAGTTACTTCTTCACTTTCTATCATTGAACTTGTGGCATATACTCCACTTACTGATAATATTAATCCTATTATTATTCCTATTAATAGTTTTATTTTATTCTTTGTTTTTTCCTTCATTTATATATTCTTCTTTCTATTAGTATTTAAGTAACTTATGAATTATTTTCAGGTGAAAGGACGAGGCGAAACCCAATGCGGCCATTCGCACCACCGTTGTACCCACCGAAGTCGAACTGGCCGGCCAAGACGCCATTGTCGTAACCGCCTCCTCGACCGAACCACGGGTAAGAAGAGGCAACGAAGCCCGAATAGTCAGCGTACCAAACATTATGATAACGTTTACCATTATCTTTATCATAATAATTATAGAATGGTCCCATCTCTCCTGTTGCATCTCCTAAGATTCTGTTACTATATGAGTTAGTATCACTTGGATATTTATCTATATAACCAGCATTCATTTCTTTTTCTAAGTCTTCTGTAGAAAAACCACTATCTTTTGGTGTATTTTCCATACAAGCTGCCATATATTCCCATGCTCCTCCGGACATATCATATACACCTGTTATATTTCCAGTTGTACTTGCTAAGTATCCTGTTGGAGTATTATATTGTTGGGTTATATCATCTATAGTTCCATATTCTCCTTTATTACTATTATAATTATAACTACTTTGATCAGTATTTGCTGCTGCACTATATCCAGTTTTATATCCTTCATAATTATTTATTCTTACTTCTGTTCCTATTCCATATTCAGAATGTGATAAGTATGCTACTGCTCCCCATTCTGTATTCTTCATCATATGACTATCTAATGTTTGATTATATTTTTTTCCAGCTTCAAAGAATTCTTTTACTGTTTTATTCGTAAATGATGTTACATTAGGCTTTACTATTACATTATCTGATTCTTTTCCTGTTTCAAACTTTCCTACCCATATGCCACTTAATTCTTTACTTCCTAATGTAAATGCTGGATGGGTTAACCAGTCTCCATTTTTGGTATTATCAGTTGCTTCACTTTTTGAAGTACTTTTACTTTCAAACTCGATATTTATTAATCTTGCTTTACCTAATGCTTGCGTTGTTGAATTACTATAATTTTCATTTTTTAATGTATTTCCATCTATTGCATCACTATCACTATTATAATGCCATACTTGATATTTATATCTTGGTATCCAGACAAAATATCCATTTATATCTTCTTCTTTTATCTTTTGCCCTTCTGAATATGTTTCTTTTTTCTCTGCTTTTAATATTACGGCATTAGCCCATCTCTTTTCACTATAGTTATACCATTCACTATGTTTATTGGCATAATATACATCTCCATTTGGTTTTATTTCAACTGGGATTAAATCTCCGGTTAATAATGGGTAATTACCACTTGCTTGTAATGTTGGATCTTGCCATTCATCTTTATGTATTTTATTTATCTCATATAATTCATCTATTGATTCTTGTACATTTGTATAATCTCCATGACTTGTTGTATTATCATATGTTACTTCATCACTTTCTATCATTGTACTTGCTGCATATACTCCACTTATTGATATTATTCCTATTAATATTCCAATCAATATTGGATAGTTATCTTTTATTATCTTCTTCATATCTATCTTCCTTTTAATAACTTGCTTTATATAGTTCATCTATTGCACATTGAATATCTGTACAACTTGTTCTATTTTTTATTTGATTATCGTATAGTAATATACTTGCTTTTAATTTTTCAAAATACAATATACAATATGTTGTTTCAGTATTACTTAATGTTATTGTTCCATGATTGAAAGTTATTTCTGGATTTTCTAGTTTATCTCCTTTTTCATTCATACATTCTGTTTTTATTAAATTTAATGTATAACCAGAACTAGGCCATGTTGTTTGTGTATATTCTGTATACGTTCCATCTCCATTTTCATCCCAATATACGGCAAAGACATCTTTATTTATTTTATTATTTTTTATACTTACTTCATTTAAACTTTTACTATTATTTATTTGATACATCATATACAAAGAAAATATTTCTATTATTACTAGCACTCCTATAATTATCTTTTTCATTCTTAACCCTTTCTTTTATGTTGATATCTTTTATCTATTTTGTTTCTCTCTATTTTATAAGATAATTATATAATACCCCCCCCGGTGTCAAGTTTTGATAATTAAAATGTTGGTAATAGTTTATAAACTTGTAAAATAAATTAACTTAAAAAAAAGAAAAATTTGAAAAATAATTTGACTTCAAAATTTAAAAAGTATAAAATAATTTGCAAAAAAAGAAAGGAACTTGAGGGCATGTGAAAGGAGAAGCGGTAACTTCTCCTTTCGATAATACTAAACGCCCCAAGTCAGGGCAATAATTATGATAATACTAAACTCAAAAAATTTCAAGTCAAATCCAACTTTGAATTTTCTCTTCCTTATTAATTAGATTATAGTATTAATTACACCTTTTTGCACCCACTTTTTGAAAAATGCAAAAAAATAAAGTGCAATTTAATACACTTTATTTATCTTTTTCTAATATTTTCTTTAAAAACATACCCGTATAAGATTCAGGAACTTTACTTACTTCTTCTGGAGTACCTGTTGTAATTACTTCACCACCAAATTTACCACCTTCAGGACCTAAGTCAATAATATAATCTGCTTGTTTAATAACATCTAAATTATGTTCAATAACTATAACTGTATCTCCATTATCTACTATTCTATTTAAAACTTCTAATAGTTTTTTAATATCAGCTGAATGAAGACCGGTTGTTGGTTCATCAAGAATAAATACTGATTTTCCTGTTGCTTTCTTTTGTAATTCTTTAGCAAGTTTTACTCTACCAGCTTCTCCACCAGATAGTGTTGGAGCACCTTGACCTAATGTTATATAATCAAGTCCAACATCATGCATAACTTGTAATTTATCTCTTACTTTAGGAATATTTTCAAAGAATGGTAATGCTTCACTAACTCGCATATCTAAAACATCAGCAATGCTTTTACCTTTAAATTTAACATCTAATGTTTCTTTATTATAACGTTTACCATTACATACATCACAAGGTACATATACATCAGGTAAGAAATGCATTTCAATTTTTTTAACACCATCACCCCAGCAAGCTTCACATCTTCCACCTTTAACATTAAATGAAAATCTACTCTTATCATACCCACGAACTTTGGCTTCTTTCATATTAGCAAAAACATCTCTAATATCATCAAATACCCCAACATAAGTAGCAGGGTTACTTCTTGGTGTTCTACCGATAGCGTCTTGACTAATATTAACTACTTTATCTATATTTTCAATACCTTTAATTTCTTTACATTTACCAGGTATATCTTTTGATTTATATATTTCTTTATGTAAAGTTTTATATAATATTTCATTAATTAAAGTACTTTTACCTGATCCAGAAACACCAGTTACACAAATAAATTTATTTAATGGAAATTTAACATTAATATTTTTTAAATTATTTTCTTTTGCTCCCTTTACTTCTAAATATAAACCATTTCCTTTACGATGTTTTTTAGGAATTTCAATTTTTTCTTTACCGGACAAATATCTGCCTGTAATACTATTATCATTTTGCATTACTTCTTCTGGAGTACCTGAGGCAACAACATATCCACCTTTATCTCCAGCACCTGGACCAATATCTACTAAATAATCTGCAGCAAGCATTGTATCTGTATCATGTTCCACAACTATTAAAGTATTTCCTAAATCACGCATTTCTTTTAAAGAATTAATTAATTTTTCATTATCTCTTTGATGAAGTCCAATGGATGGTTCATCTAAAACATATAAGACACCAGATAATTTACTACCTATTTGCGTAGCAAGTCTTATTCTTTGAGCTTCTCCACCAGATAAAGTAGCGGCGCTTCGAGATAAAGTTAAATAATTTAAACCAACATTAATTAGAAAATCTAATCTAACGATTATTTCTTTTAATAATAAACTACTTATTTCTTCTTCTTCATGAGTTAATTTTAAATTTTTTAAAAAATCTCTTAATTCATCAATGGCCATTTCTGTCATTTCATATATATTTTTCTTATTTATTTTAACAGCTAAAATTTCATCTTTTAATCTAGTACCATGACAAGTATTACAAGTTGATTCTACCATAAATCCTTCAATCCACTCTCTTATCCAAGAACTATTAGTTTCTAAATACCTTCTTTCTAAATTATTAATTATTCCTTCATATTTAGATTTTGTATCTCTAGTACTACCATTTTTAGCTACATAATGAAAATCCATAATATCATTAGTACCATATAAAATAATATCTAAATCTTTTCTTGGCATATCCTTAACTGGTATATCTAAATCAATATGATAATGTTCAGCAACTGTATTTAAACTACTCATATACATATTATTATCTAAGTTAATAGCAATAATTGCTCCTTTATTAATACTTTTATTTTTATCAGGTATTAATAATTCTTCACTTATTTTAAGTTTAGTACCAAGTCCCTTACAATCATCACATGCTCCATATGGGGAATTAAACGAAAACATTCTTGGCTCTAAATCACTAATTGAAAAATTACAATAAGGACAAGCATAATTTTCACTCATTAAAATATCTTCTTCATCATTAACTCTTATAATAACTAATCCATTAGCTAAGTTACAACTAACTTCTAAAGCTTCAAATATTCTGCTTCTTTCGTCAACACTTATAGGAAGTTTATCAACTAAAACATAAATATCATCTTTAACATTTTTCTCTAAAGTTATTTCATCTGAAGCGTTATACATAACCCCATTAACTTTTATTTTTGTATAGCCTTTACTTTGTAAATCTAATATTAAATCTTTATGAGTACCTTTTTCTCCTCTTACTACTGGAGCAAAAATCTCAATTTTAGTACCTTCTTCCATAGCTAAAATTTTATTAGTCATTTCTTCAATACTTTGACTTTTAATAGGTATTTTATGGGTAGGACAATATGGTACACCAATTCTTGCAAATAATAATCTTAAATAATCATATAATTCCGTAATTGTACCCACAGTAGATCTTGGATTTTTATTTGTTGTCTTTTGATCTATCGAAATACTTGGTGAAAGTCCCTCAATAGAATCAACATCAGGTTTATCTCCTGAACCAATAAATTGTCTAGCATATGCTGATAAACTTTCCACATATCTTCTTTCTCCTTCAGCATAAATAGTATCGAAAGCTAAACTACTTTTTCCAGAACCTGATACTCCTGTCATAACGATTAATTTATTTTTAGGAAGTTCTAAGTCAATATTTTTTAAATTATTTTCTCTTGCTCCTCTAATTACTATTTTATCCATTATTATCACCAACTTCTTTTTTATTTTAATACTTTTTTATAAAATTTCAAGTAATATTACTATATCAAACGAACATATGTTATGTCAATATCAATTATAGAAAAGGACACATTAATCGTGTCCTTTCTTCGTAGAGTAAAACCTCTACCATTATTATTATGGATAAATATATATAATTTATACTATTTTAATTTAGTGATTTTATATTATTATCCATCTTTATTTTTCTCCTTTATATTCAATTTTTCTACGACAATATTTACAAGTTCCTACACTACCAGTAATCATATTATCAGAACCACAATATGGACAATAAACAACATGTGTATTTTGGGCTTTTTCTCTTTTTTCTTTCATTATTAAATCATTTTTAGCAGATATTTCAGCACTTCTTTGTTCTTCTTTTTGAATATAATTTTTAAATTCATTTGTAAGCTTATTACTAACTTTATTATAAATAATTTTAACTATATAAGATATTATTAAAAATATTATACCAACAGTAATTAATCTTTTACTATAAGGAACTAATTTTTGATAAATATCTAAAGTAATTAAATTTTCTAAACTATTTATTTTAAAAGATTTTAAAATACTATTTACTATATTAGGTATAATAATTAATATACCACATATTACTAAAGTAAGTGGTAATTTATAATATTTATTCTTATATATAAAATAACGAAATATAATTAAACAAACACCTAAAAAGGGAATAAAATATAAAACAATTAATATTACTGGTATACTTGTTAGTATTTTAAATATTTCTCTTTCTTTCATATATACCTCCCATATATTATTCAATTATTGGTTGCTCTATTTCTAATGATACTTCTTTTGGATTACCATTCTTATCTTCTCCATAAGTAAATGTATAATTATATTCATTAACCCAAGCCGTATAATCAATAGTAAATTTACTAAATTTATTTCGAGTTACATTTATATCCCCATAGTTTTTATCCCAATCTATCTTTGTATAATCATATAACTTATTAAAAGAAAATACCCCTATAAATAATATTATAAAAACTATGATACATATACATATAATTTTTTTATATTTAATTATAAAATCTTTTATTTTATGATTATTTATTTTTTTATTTTCATTTAAATTAGGTATCGTTTTATAATTATTTAAATTAGTACCACAATTAGAACAAAATTCAGCATTATCAGGTAAGTTAGTACCACAATTAGGACAAAACATAAAATTTACTTCCTTCTTTAGTTTATATTTTTTAAACTAAAATAACTCCTTTTTTAATAAAATATTTCTTAGTTTCTTGTAGCTAAACTATCATTTCTTAAAGACCAATGTGATGAACTATATGTTCCATCAAATATAAATTTATCGCCATCTTTACTATTAAATGTATATTTATATCCATAATCAGTAAATCTTGCATAATCTAAACTATATTTATTTTGGATATTTTTATTTGTCCAATTTTCAATATAAGTATTATCTAATTTTAATAATTCTTTTTCTAAAGAAGCAAGTTCAAAGTATGGAGTATCATTTTTTTGTTTTTTATAAATACTATATTTTGTAGCAAATTCTAAAGATTTATTATCAGCTAATTTAAAGTATATAATAACATTAACTAAATCTTTATCATCAAAGTTTCCTGTTGTAAATTCTGAGGCATAATCAGCTGTTCCTCTACATCCATTTTCAGCTTCATCAGTATAACATAAAGTAACAAAACTACCTCTAGCATTTAATTTTGTTAATACATCATCTATAGTAGTAATATCTGATAATTTAACACCATTAATAGTCATTTTATTTATGATAATGTCATCATCAAATTCTTTTTTAGTATTTTCTGTTTTATCATTATTTTGATTATCTTGATTGTTTTGGTTATCATCATTAACTTGAGCATTATTATCATTATTATTATCTATATTTTTATCTTTATTATTATTATTTATAATAAAGAATACAACAATTAAAAGAATTACTAAAACTGCACAAATTGTTATAATTATAACATTCTTATTTTTATTTGTTTGTTTATTTGTTTGTTTATTTGTATTTACATTTTTCATATTTTTTCTCCTTATTCAATTATTTATATTAATTATTTTACTTGTTTTTTATATCCAGCAACATTTTTATTATTAGCACCACTCATTGTTGCATTAGTAAGTCCTCTTCTTGATTCAACATATCGATCTACATTTTGTAAATTAGTCATATTTCTTTTTGTTTCTAGTTCATAAGTATGTCTTGCATTACTATTACGATACTTAAAAAATATAAACATAAAGAAGATTATACCTGATAATAAGAAAAGGAAATCATAATCAAAGTCCAAAAAAAGCATTGCTAAAAAGCCTAAAACTTCGACTAAAAAAGACATTCCCAATAATTTAGGCATATGAATTGGAACACTTCCCATAACTTCATTTGTTCGAGCATTGACTGCAACATAATGTAGTAATTTTTTATCCCCATTTACTTGTTGATAACTATAAAGCCAGACAGGTAAATAAGCTGACTTCCATTGTTCACCTTTAACATCTAATTGTTCATGAGACCAGCAAACACCTCTATCATAAGCTTGAAGAGTATCATTAGCAGCATATCTAGAAATATCTTTAGCTTCAGCAAGCATTAATGGTCTTAGTTGTTCAATATTTGTATCTCTTTTTTCGGAAGTATAACCTTTTAAATAATTAGCATTAAATTTAACACTATTTTCTACATCAAAAGGCATAATAGCATTTATAACATTATTTGTATTATTTAAAGAATTATTATCTAATTTATCTAAACTAGATTCAATGGAAAGACCATTAATAGTTATATCAAAATCTCTTTCCACATGATATAAATCAGCATCATAATAAGTAGTTTGACTATTACCATTACTTCTAGTATACATTCTAGTTTGGCATTCTCCTTCACCAGATAAATTAGCATGTGCATTTAAATCTACTAACATATAGGGAAAGTAAACACCCATTATATTTTCAGTCGTAAATTCCATCTTAAATTTGGGATTTGCAAAAAACTTACGTTTACCAACAAATTTTTCGATTATAGTTTTTGCTTCATCTTTACCTATATGAAATGGTAAAACAACATCGGGAATACTACCATTAGGTATTTGTTGATTAACTGATAAAGTATTTCGACACCAGTGACATCTAGCTTGAGCGGAAGAAGCAGTATCTACTACTACTTCTGCTCCACAACTAGAACATTTAAAAGTAACAAAATCATTAGTATCCGCAACTATATCTGTAGCTCCAGATCCAACTACTTGCCCTTGTAATCGAGTTAAATCTTCTACCATTCCGGAAATTTTTTCAGCCTCAAATTCATAACGACAGTAATTACATCTTAATTTACCACTATTAGTATTGGTAGAAATATCCGTACTACCACATTTGGGACATTTTTGTTGTCCATCTTTAGCTCCAATATCCGTTTTAACAACTGTTACATTATCATTATTGGTATTTGGCATAACATTTGCATTATTATCGTTTTGCATGTTATATTCCTAATAATTGAGCTTTTATTTTATCATAGTCTTCTTGAGTTATTAATCCTGCATCTAATAATTTTTTCTTTTCCGTTAAAACTACCATTGGATCTTGAGTATTAACTTGTTGAGGTTGAACTGATTGATCCATTGGTTGAGTTGTTTGTTGAACTGGTTGTTGATTAAATGCAGGTTGGTATGAAGATTGAGTTTGAGGTTGTTGCATTGCTCCCATGACATTATTTGAAGCATTCATTCCCATACCCATAAAGGCCATACCAGCTCCACCACCATTATTACCAGCAGCTTCCATACCTCTGGCAATAGATTGTTGCATAAAAGCATTTCCTCTTGCACCAGATAAAGCATCAGCAGCTTTAACATTTTTCATTAATTCTTTAGTATCTTCATCGTATTCAATTGCAAGAATAGCTGTTTTAACTATTTCTAAACCACGATTACTTTTCCATTGATAAGCATCTTCTACTGCAGTAGATAAACTTTGAGCAAATCCTAATTGATCACCTTGAATCTTAGAAATTCTATTACCTTTACTAGGATCATTAGTATAATTAGAGAATGCTGCAGATAAACATCCTACTACTTCATTAAATAATTGGGCACCAGCATCATTATCCATATCAGCAAAATCAAATATTGGCGCATTTGGTTGTAAATATTTTGTTGGTACAAAATTTTTAACAAATAATAAAGGATCAACTATTTTTAATGTATAAGTTCCTCTTGTAACTGCTCCAACTTGAGTTCCAAAAAAGGCATCATCCCAATATATTTCAGATTGAGTACCAAATCTATTATTTGGTATTTCTTTTAAATTAACATAGAATGCTAATTGTTGACTACCTGGTTGACCACCAAATTTTACTTTTTCCCAAGTAGCTTTAAGAGTTGATGAAAATATACCATCACCAGCAAAGAAAGATTGACTATTTGGATCATCTGATCTAAATTCAAATCCACCTGGTTCAGCAATAAAACCTGTAATTGCTCCATCTTGAATAGTAATTAATGCAGTTCCTTCAGGAACTATAATCTTACTACCATTACTAATAATGTTTTCATTACCTTTGTAGTTTTCACCTACACCATTATTTTGACTGCTTGGAATAGCTTGGAATAAACCAGCCGTTGCTGGAACATTTGCTCTTGGCTTATAAAAATCTTGCCATTCGTTAGCGAAAGTGCCACTAATTGCACCTGAAAATGCTTTAATAAAACCCATAATAAAATACCTCCTCTTTTATCATCATTTTCAAAATAGTAAATAGATTATTTATTATCTCGTCTATTTTAGTTAAGTATAACATAAAATAACAAAAATTGACACTCTTTTTGCGACTTTTTGAGACTTTTGACAAAATTAAATTTAAATTATTGTAAGTATTAAAAAAAGTAGATTTTATTTATTTTCTACTTTCTTTAATTTAACTGCTGTTCCATAAGCAATTATTTCAGCTGCACCACTCATAACTGATGATGAACCATATCTAATATTAATAATTGCATCTGCTCCTAAACTTTCAGCTTCGTCAACCATTCTTTTAGTAGCTATTTGTCTAGCTTTTTTAATCATATCAGTGTATCCTACTATTTCACCACCAACTATTGTCTTAAGTCCAGCCATAAAATCTCTTCCTAAATTTTTAGATTGAACAATTTGCCCTTTAACAAGTCCTAAAACTTCCACTATTTCATAATTAGGAATATAATCAATATTTACTAGCTTCATCTTCTTCACCTCCTAAAATTTCTTTAATTCTATTTATTAAATTAACTGTAATTGCAATAATAAATAATAAAATGATAATGCTTAATAATAATACTCCTATATTTTTAAAACTATATATAAATCCTATTAATATTAAAATAAATACTAAATAAAAAGGTAAAGTAGCCAGTATAGCTCCCATTATTTGTCGACCTTTATCTGTTGATTTTTTATTCATCGTAAATCCCTCCTTATTTAACACTTTTATCTTTTGAAAATATTTATTTATATCAATATTATCAAAATCATCTTCATTTAATATTATTTCTTTACACATATCTTTAATACTATGATAATTTTCTTCTTCTTTTTCTATTTTTATTATTTTATCTTCTAAACATTCTTTTAAAGTAATTTCTTGATCATTTAATAATTTTAATTCTCTTATAGATACATCTAACTCTCTTAAAAATTTAATTGTTTTTAATTTTCTAATATCATCTTCACTATAAATTCTATATTTACTATTTTCCTTCCTTTTAGGATTTAACAAACCATTTTCTTCATAATAACGAATACTCTTTTTAGAAAGACCTACTATATTTTCTACTTCATTTATAAACATATTATCACCCACGCAAAAAAAGTATAAACTATTACCTAAGGGTAAAGTCAATACTTTTTTATTTTCTTCTTGCTAAACATTTATTATAATAATTTTTATCATCAGTTACTTTTTTTAAGACTTCTAAATATGGTGGTATTTTAACATAGTAATCTTCTAAACCATTTATTTCTAAAATACTTAAATTATCAAGTACATCTAAATATAAATATTCATCTTCATAAGTAAAATAATAACGATCTTTTTCAATAGTATTATAATTATTATCTTTTCTTTTTAATAATTCTAAATATTTATCTAATTTTATTTCTTCTTCTAATATCTTAATAATATTGTTATCTTCTAGTTTATATACACTATGATAATAAATAATATTATCTTGATATTCTACTTTTCTTATTCTTTCTTCATAATTATATTCATTTACTAGATAATCTTGAGTAATATGCATTTTTTTACTAATACTTTGTAATTTATTTAAATCAGAATTTTCTATATTAATTAAATATTTTTCTTGTCTTTTTTCGCGATAATCTTGTAAATTATTATTAATTATATTAATAACTAAATTTGCTTTTTCTTCAATTGTTTTTTGTGGTAAGACGATATGTAAATTATTATGTCCTAAATAAAATTGTAAATTTTTAATTCCTTTTTCTAAAGCTTCTGAAGCACTTTCTGTTCTCGCTTTATTATTTTCTTTAGTATAGTATTCTTTACTACCAACTAAATTAATGACTAAATCATATCTATTTAACAATTCTAAATAATTATTTTGAATATTTAAATGTTTATTTAAAATCTCTTGATAATCTTTTAAATCCATAAAAGATAAAGGATCAATAACACTTCGATCACATATAATTAAAGTATTATCTATTTTTAACATTTTAAGCCATCTATTAATAATATCTTCATTATTAAATTGCATTTTTAATATTAATTCTTCAAAATCATTCATTTTTAAAGCGTTATCCCCAAAAGGTTTAATTCCTTTATTAATTAAATAAGTAGCACTTTCTTCAATTAAAATAACATTATATCCTAAATCTTTATAATATCTATCTAAATACTTAATTGTTTCTGTTTTACCTGATCCAGGTCCACCAGTCAATACTATTTTTTTAATCATTTTATCTTACCTTTCTTATTAATTTATTTTTAAAATCTATTTCATGAATTGATGATGTTGATACCCCAAATTGACTTTTATCCATATCT
This sequence comes from uncultured Bacilli bacterium, assembly GCA_947627915.1. Classification (GTDB taxonomy): domain Bacteria; phylum Bacillota_I; class Bacilli_A; order RF39; family UBA660; genus SIG200. Next base: position 32,838 of record CANQXT010000003.1, on the reverse strand, counting down.
AATTCTTTATTATTTAAAATATAATATAACATATTAATAACACCTCGATGTGTAACAAGTAATGTATTATCACTTATCATTTCGAAATAATTTAAATTATTAATTATTCTCCTATATAAATCTCTTAAAGATTCACCATTGGGATATACAGTATCAATACCTATATTATTTAAAAAATTTTGATATGTTTTTTTAGCTATATTAATATCTAAACCATTTAATAAACCTTTATTTTGCTCTCTTAATATCTCATTATATTGTAGTGGTACTTTTAAATATCCATTAATAATTTGGGATGTTTCTTTAGCTCTTCTTATATCACTAGATATGATATTACTAATATTTAAATTATCTCTAATCCATAAACTAGCAAACTTAACATCATTTATGCCATTTCTAGTCAGTTTACCATTACTCCATCCACCAATAAATCTTTCATCATCTTGACCATGTCTTATTGCATATATCATTTTATTCCCCTCTCTTGTGTCTTATTTACACTTATCTATTTTATAATAAAAATATATTATAAAAATATATCTTTATCTTCTATTTTCTTTTTAAATTTATATACTTTGGCTGGTTTATTACCTTCAAATTTATTAGTAGTGTTTGTATCATCAATTAAATTTAAACTTAATATTTTTTTACGAAAATTACGACGATCAAACTTTTTATTCAAAATAATTTCATATGTTTTTTGAAGTTCAGGCATTGTTACTCCATTTGGGAATAAGCTTTTTAAAATATTACTTTTTATTATTTGTTTTTGTAATTCTTTAATGGCATCATTTAATATTTCATTATGATCAAAACCTAAAGCAGGTACTTTATCTATGGGACACCAATAAGCATCACTAGTATTTCGCGTATTCTTTAAAATATTAACTCTTTGACTATCAATTAAAGCAATATAACTGATAGCAACCATTCGCATCACGGGAGAACGATCTAATTTACCATAAGCTTTAGATTGAATTAATTCAATATTCTCAATTCCCGTTTTTTCTTTTATTTCCCTTAAAGCCCCATTTTCTAAATCTTCATTATTATATAAAGCTCCACCAGTTAATACCCATTTACCTAAAAAAGGTTCATTCTTTCTTTTAATTAACAATACCTTTGTCGTTCCTTGTTCAACAGTAAATATAGATGTTATAACATGAATACCTTGATTCTTATATAATTTATTATTTACTTCCATACTATCTACCCTTCAATTTAATTATATGCGTAACACAAACACTTGTCAATATTAATTTTCTCTAAATTCATCTTTCGCTCCTTCAACTATTAAAAGAATTTTACTTTTCAAATTCTCCTCCTAGCATCATTTTTTCTAAATTATGAGCTTGTCTAATAGTTTTAGAAGTACTATCTGCAAAACTAGTAATTTTTCCTTTATTTAATAGGCAATAACAATCTGGTCGCATTAATTCGTTTGTTATTAAATAAGTATTATGAGATGTTAAAACAGATTGAAATTCCGTTCTTTTATTCATATATTTTAATATATAAGCTGATAATTCATAGTGATAAAATGCATCAAATTCATCTAAATATATAAAAGAAATATTTTTAGTTCTATTCATCCAATAAAAGAATAATAATAAAGATTTTGTTCCTGTAGATTCTACTACATCAAATCTAGCTTTACAATTTTTATATTTAACTCCTATTAACTTTTTACCCATTTCGTCTATTTCACATAGATCATAATTTTGACCACATTCTTTTAAAAATTTTTCAAATTCAGTTAATAATCTATTATTAATTATAAAATCATTCATATTTTCAGTATTTGCCATAACTCCCATAAATTCATTTGTTTTTAAACTTCTAAACCATAACATATTATTAACAAATTCCATTAATATTTTAACTGAACTATCATCATTCCAATATAAGGTATTATTATATATAAACTTTAATACTGACATATCTTTATTTGTTCTTTTAGATATATCAATTGTTTTAGCTTCTTCTATATTATTATCAAATTTATCATTCTTATAATTATACTTAAATAACAATTTATCATTTTCATATAATTCTTCTAATAAAAGTTTTGATTGTGAATCTTTTTTATATGCATATGTTATATCTTTATTATCAAATAGAAATTCATATTTAAATTCAACATCATCATCAATATAATCACCATTTATATAATAAGCATATAAAATATTATTCATCCCATTGTTATCTGTAAGATGAGTAGTAATATCCATTATTGCTGCACCTAAATTACTTTTTCCAGAATTATTTGGTCCATAAATAAGCATTTTATTAACTAGATTATTTTTGATTAAAGATTGATTAAATTCATAATCTCTAATTTTAGAAAAATCTAAAACTATTTCTTCTCTAAAATTTTTAAAATTTTTAACACTAAATTTTTTTATCATAAGATTCACTTCCATTTAAATTATACCTCTTTTGTATTTTTATTGCAATATAAATGTAATTTTTTTACACATTATATATTATGCTAAATAGTTAACATTTTATACTAAAGAAAAAAAATACCTAGATTTTTCTAAGTATTTTATTTTTCTTCTATTTTAACAAATCTAACAGTTTCCATAATTTGTTTAACAACTGGTTTATCATATTGATCAGTATTTACTTTAGATATTTCTAAGACATTATCATAACCAGCAATAACTTTACCAAAGGCAGCATAATTGCCATCAAGATAACCAATATTATCATTAGAATTTACACAGATAAAGAATTGACTACTCGCACTATTTAAATCATCAGTAGTATCAGGATTATTGTCATCACTTCTCGCCATGGAAATTATGCCTTCTTCATGTTTTAAATTATTTTCTACCCCATTACTACTAAATTCTCCTTTAATAGTATCATCGCTACCACCATAACCTGTACCTAAAGGATCGCCACCTTGAATCATAAAATCTTCAATAACACGATGGAAGATTAAACCATCATAAAATTTTTCACTTACTAATTTTTGAAAATTAGCTACAGTAATAGGGGCAATATCCGGATATAATTCTAAGAGTATAACTTTATCTTTATTAGTAACTATTTTAACATAATTAGTTACTTCATCAACTTCTTCAAAATGATAACCTTCAATATCTCCCGTTGTTAAATCTTTACTACAACCAGTTAATAATAGTATGGGTAAAATTAATAATATAATATATTTTAACTTCTTCATAAGAACCTTAATCTATATTTATTAATTCATAATTAGTTGTACCTACACCTAGTTCTTCTGCTGCATATATTGTATGTTCACCATTTTTAGAATTAATTCTTTCTAATAAATGTTCTTTGCCTGGATCATTAGAATTTTTAACTAAATCAATACAAGCTTTATCAATAGCAACCGGATCTAAACTAGCAAGAATACCAATATCTTGCATACAAGGATCTTCTGCTACAGCACAACAATCACAATCTACAGACATATTACACATAACATTGATATAAACAATATTACCCTTAAAATGATTAGTTACTGAACTAGCAGCATCTGCCATGCTTTCTAAGAATAAATCTTGTTTTGTTTTAAACATATCTTCATAAGAACCATCTTCCTTACCAGCACAATGAATATATCTTTTACCGTGACTAGAGGCAATACCAATAGAAAGTTGTTTTAATGCTCCACCAAAGCCTCCCATTGGATGTCCTTTAAAATGTGATAAGACTAACATTGAATCATAGTTAAGTAAATTTTTACCAACATAGTTTTTCTTAATAACTTTACCATTAGGAATATCTAAAGTAATATCTTCTTCACTATCCATAATATCTACTTTATAATATTTACTCCATTCATGTTCTCTTAATAATTCTAAATGTTTATCTGTTTTATCTCTAGCACCATCATATGCTGTATTACACTCTACTACTGTGCCATTAACATAAGATATAATATCTTCCATAAATTCTGGACGTAAATAATTTTGGTTTCCTTTTTCTCCAGAATGTACTTTCACTGCCACATTACCTTTTAATTCATAATTTAAAGCTTTATAAATATCTACTAAAGCTTCCTTTGTAATTCTTTTTGTAAAATATACTTTTGCTTTTTCCATTTTCATTTCTCCTTTATCTCTATTATATCACTAGGTACATCTATACCTATTTTATCATATTCTGCTTTTAAAAGTGTCATAAATTCTCTTTTAACTTCATATTGATGTTCTGCATCACATTCAATTAATATTTTATAAATATAATTATTAGTATTAATTAATTCTACTCCCAGTAAAGATATATCTTTCTTAACATCTTTTCTCTTAACTAATTTCTCACTAACCTTATTTAATATATTCTCAATTTCATTAATACTTATTTCTTTATTAATTTTTAAATCTAAATAAATATTTGTATTACACATACTATGATTAATAACACTTGTTATTAAATGATTACTTATTATTAATACTTCTCCTTCATAAGATTTTAACTTTGTTGTTTGTAATCCAAGTTCAATAACTTCTCCTTTAAAACCATTAATAGTAACTATATCACCTTGAACATAATGATCATCAAAAATAATAGTAATACCTGATAATAAGTTTTTAATAATATCTTGAAAAGCAAGACCTATAATTGCTCCTGCTATACCTAAGGAAGCAATAATACTTTTTGTCTCAATTCCATAAACATTTAGAATAGCAAGTATCGTAATAACCGCAATAACATATTTAATTATATTTTTAATTAAATTAACAATTGTTTTCTCTCTTTTTAATTTTATATCACTTTTATTTTTATTTAATTTGTTAATAACTAAAGCTTTATCAACAATTTTACTTAATATAAAATAAATAATAAAAGCTAAAATAATATATAAAATTGGTAAATATATTTCTTTAATTAATATTTTTTTTAACATAATAAAGTATTAAAAAAGTAAAATATTACTTTTTACTTCCTTTCTTTGCTTTTTTCTTCTTTTTAGTTGGTTCTTCTAATTCGACTTCATACACATCAGAATTTTCTGTTTTTTCTTGCATGTCTATAGCATCCACTTTATTTATTAATTCTGGTGTATCATCTATAACATCATTATCTTTATAAACAAAATAACTTATAAAATCTATTAATCCATATAATACCATAAATAAACCAATAAATTTAAAATCTTCTTTAAAGTCCATTCTTAATATTACAAATAAACCTAAGCCAATTATTATTAAACCAGTAACAATTAAAATTATAAATTTCTTATCTCTATTAGTTGTAAAAAATGTTTGCATAACATAACCAAGTCCCCGAATAATTAACCATGCTCCTACAAATATTTTGAAAAGAATTAATAATGTATCAGCTAGTAAAACAAATAATACCCCTAATATAATTGCTGTAATTCCAAAAGCAAGTTCATAATGATTAACTACTTTTAAGTTTTTATCTTTTATATAGTAATTTAAACATTTATATAATCCTACTAAAACAAATATTCCTCCCAATAAATATGAAGCAAAATCTATTACAGCCCCTGGTTTAAAAAATATTATAATCCCAAATATAATAAATAAAATACTAATAATAAATGACATACTATCTTTTTTCATAACACATCCTCCATATAAATTATACAATTTATTATTTTATTATTCAATTTAAAAAATAACCTTTCGGTTACTTTTTAGAATTTTTTTTCGTTAATTCATCAGTATTCTTCCAAATCATAATTAAGACTAACATACTTTCAAATACTAATCTTAATGCTATATTACCTATTACTAAGGTAAATAAGAAACTAACAAAATTAGTAGGTATTAAAGCAAAAGATGTAAATGTTATATATATTGCAAGTACTATATAAAGAACTTTTAATAAATCTTCAATTAACATATTTTTAAAATTAAAGAAATTTTTAAACCACTTTAAATATTTATTTTCACATTTAACATCTGGTTTAATATAAACAAAATATAAAACCATTCCCCCAATTATAGCTACTACAATAGAAACAATAACCCATATAGTAGTACCACTAATTCCTGAATTAACCACAGGTTCAGGATCAAAATAACCAAAATCGTACATATAAATCCTCCTAATAAAATTATAACCATTATTTTTTTATTTAGCAATTATTTTACTTCATTTTCCCATAAACCATGTTTATTACAATAAGCATATAATTTACCTTTAGCGTAAGTAAATTCTACTTTTGTATCCATTCCTGGTTTTAAATAAATAGTTTCTTCTTTATTATCACTTTCAAAACAAATCCATTCAATATAATGATCACTATCCATTACATGATTTACTGTAACCACTAGTTTATCACCAACTATTTCATATGTTGGAACATGTTTTTCAAATGCTGCATCCACTGAATTAGCTTTAACCACTTCCATTTTGCTACCACAACATTTAATACATTCACTATCTTCAATTACTTTTACTAATGCTCCACAATCATTACATTTTTTTAATATCATAATCCACCTCTAAAATAATTATAATTAATTATTCTTATAAAATCTAGATTATTTACTCTTTTTAACTAATTTTCTTATATTTACTTCTTCTTTATTTTCCATAGAATTAATTAATTCATTAACTAATTCTATCTTATTTTCATGAGCTTCTTTTTCCGTTTCAATAGTTATATTAAATTTATCTTGAATTACTTTTTTAACTTCATAAATATTACCATATTCTCCTGTTACTACAACTTCATACAACCATTTATATATTACATCATAATTATCTTTTAAAAATTGTTTATTTTTTAATCCCATTAAACCATTCAATAAATAATTATTTATATCTTGAGCATTTTTATCTAATTCATATTTATTGTATTCTTCTATAATTGAGTCAGCTAATGTGACAACACTCTGATTCTCTTTTTCATAACTTAATTCTTCAACTTTATTATATCCAATTAATATTTTAAATAAATTAAATAATTCTTTTTCATCATCTATTATTTCCATGTATTTTTGTAATATTTGTAGTAAAGTTTCATTATTTACTGGTATTAACATGTTTATTAATTCTTCTCTATATTCAATATATTTTGGTATTGTCATAATATTTTGATATAAATCTCTCTTTAATTTATTATTTTCATTTATATAAAGTTCAGCATATTCAATATTTAAATTATCTCTTCTTAAATAACTATTTTCTATTATATCTATGACATTATAAAAATCTTGAACATCTCTTTCTTTAACATACTTTAATATAATATTAATTACATATTCTAAATTAGCATCTTCTTTTAAATCATAATTTTTAAATAATTCTTGAACACACTTTAATGTTACATTAATATAATCAGGATAATTTTTAATAATAATTATTATTTTGTCATATATCTTACTATTTAAGTTAGCTATAGTAAGAATATCATTTGGACTAACTTCTAAATTAAGAAGTTCATCCATTTCTTTAAATTTTTTATTTTTAAGTATATTCATTAATTTTTGTTCTTCATAAAGTTCATCAATATAATATTTAATAATTAACTCAATTCCTTTATTTATATCTTCTTTGGTAAATTTATTTTTACTAGCCATTTTAAAGAATCTATAAATAAATTCTCTTTGAGGTGGAAATGTATGTTGAAGAATATTTTTATTTTTTCTTATGACATCAACAAATAAATCTTTATTATTAATAATTAGTTGAGCAAACTCATTTCTATATAAAACATCATCAAAAATTGGCAGTATTTTTGCCATTAAAATATTATCTTTAGGATTACCAAAAGTATTGTTCATTATAAAATAATAAGCGTATTTTGCTACAAATACATTTGGTTCATTTAATAATTTAATATATGTATCAATATACTTATCATTATATTTTTCTTTTATAATATTTAAAATATAATCAATATCTAAATAGTATTCATTATATAATTTATTAATTTTATCAATAAACTTTGAAACTAAATTATTTTTTATAAAAAATTCATCTGTTAAAAATTTATATAATATATTTCTATTACTTTTATTATTATTTTCTGCAAATATTTTAGCATGTTTAATAGCTAATTCATTGTCCCTTAACATTGGATTTTTTAAAATAGCTAGTAAAAAGTCGCTTTCCTTTGTATCAAGATAAATATCAAATAATTCTCCAGAAAAAATATCAGATAATAGTTTTTCTTCAGGAGAAACATTAAATAACTTAATTATTTCTAATCTTTCTTTCTCATTATTATAAAGAGTTAATACATGGCATACATCGCTTAAATAAGCATCATTTATTTTATTTAATTTTTCTAATACTTTATCGCTAAATGTTAAAATCTTTTTTAATGTTTTACTATCTACATATTTATCTTCTTGTAATTTTTTTAATAATTCTTTTGCTTCATCTTGTTTCATTTTTTCTTTTCTCCTTTTTTTACTTTAAAATTAAATTAATATATTAAGTATTTTTATAATATTATCTCTGATTCCATTTCTTTGTAATAAATATTATACATTAATTTAGAAATTTAACAAGTTCTTTTCTTAAGTGTTATTATAGTTTTTTGCAAATTTATATGTTAGAATAAACCTATGGAGAGGGTTTATGAAAAAAAATATAAATATATTTAATAAAGAACTTAAAAAAGAATTTGAAACACAAATACAAGATATCGTAGAGTTAAAAGAAAAAACTAAAGAATATATAGAAAAGATAAAGGAAGAAAAAGAAGAATCATTACAGCAAGAAAATAATAAATACGAAGAAATAGTTAACACAATGAAAGAAATAAGAGATAAGAAAAAGGAAGAAATAGATAGACAAATTGTTATTAGTCAAAATAAGATAAAAAAATTAAATAATAAATATCAAACTCTTGCTAAAAACTATTGTAAAGAACATGGACATCTTGTCGCTTTCATTGATTATAAATTTAAACATTATACAGGTCAACATTCAATTTATGGAGATGAAGGTTTTTATGAATTTATAACTAAATGCCTAATTTGTGGAAAAGTTGCAAGTCATTATGATACATATTATGGTAATAAACCTAAAACTGATAATTATATGATTATGATACCTTATGATCTTAAACCTGAACATCAAGAAATTCAAGAACAAATCAATGCATTAGAAGAATATATTTCTTATCTTGAATATTTAAAAACTAAAATATGTAAAATATTTGGTCATGATGTTGATTTAACGAATGCTAAAATATATTATAGTAGTTATAATGCTTTGCCTATTTATCGTGAATATGGTTTCAAATATTATACATGTGAATATTGTGGGAAGCATTTAGATGAAGTAGAAGATTGGATAAATTATGATTTATTATATCATTATGGAATAGTTATACCAGATAGCGAAAAAGATTTATCTTTACCATCATTTGAAGATTATCAAAGAAAACTAAAAAAATAATTTAAAACTTAAGTCCTTATTTGGACTTTTTATTTGGGAATATATAAAAAAACGCTAATAATTTTAAGAACTAGCGCTTTTTTATTAATTTTTCTTTAATGTCTTTTTATTTGTATTTAAATATTCTAATATTAAATTATCTTTTAATTCTTGATTATAATTTGTATTAAGTATTTTTATACCAAATTTTTCATCTATCAAACTTATAAGAATATCTTCCATTTTTTCATAACAATATTCTTCTATTGCTTCACTTAAAACTTTAATAATTAATTCTTTATAATCGTTTAGAATATTATCATTATCTTCTTTATCAATTAATTTATTAATTAAGTAATTTCTAACCATTATAGATTCTTGATCTTGTATTTTAAAATAATTAGATTTTGCTATACGATCAATTAAAATAATAGTGGCATTTCTCTTAAGAAGAGATTTTTCTCTAACAATGTCTTTATTATCTTCTTTAGAATTTTTAATTTCGAGTTTCATTTTCTTATCACAATAGATAAATATTTTACAAGTATTTAAAACAAAATCATAATTAGTATTTATTGCTTTTTCATCATTAACTTGTTTTATTAAATAATTATTTAAAAATTTATCTTTAGATTCTTGCATAATATTTAATAGTTCTTTTTGATGTGGTAGATATTTATTATCAGTCATTATCTTGCAATACATTTCTTGCTTATTATTATCTTTTTCATAAAGAAATAAATAAGCATATTTTTTATTTAATCCTTGCTTTTTAAAATTTTCATTTTCAAGTATCTCTATACCCTTTGCTAATGCATCTTCATTAGTTTTATTGCCAAATAACTTAATTATAGTCATAAATATTTTAAAATCATTGTTAGTAATTCTATTATAATAATATTTATTTAATTCATCGTTAATTAACTTATAATATTGTGAATAATTTTCAAGTAATTCAATAAAATCAAATAATAAATCATTTTTATCTAATTTTTTTAATGGCTTATCATCAATTAAGAGTTCCTTAATCTTTTCATTAATATTTCTTATTAAGTTAAGGCATCTTCTATTTAGGTTAAGATTAATTAAAAATGGATTTTTAAAAACTTCTAATTCATAAAAATCAAATCTTACTGGAGAATTCATTATTTCTTTAGCATATTCTAAAGAAAGACCCATGTTAATAAGGTTTGAATTAGTTAATACTTCATATACACCATATAATTCTTTACCTTGAATAAATATATCTAAACTTTCATCAACAATATTTTTTTCATTAATTAAATCATTAGTAATAATATTATAAGCTCTCGAAATACTAGTTTGAATATTGGCAAGTATTCTAGCATATTTTATCTTTTTAGATTCTAATAAATTTAAAACAGCTGTATATGCTTTTTTATTGTTATTATAAACTAAATTAATGATATTTAAACTTTCTTTTAATTCTTCATCACTAAATTTATTATCAAATGTTACTACTAAAAATTGGCCAAATTCATCAGCGTCATTCATCCACAATTTATTAATTAATTCTTTATTTGTATTAAAAATATTATTTATTTTTTCTATATTGTTTTTAAAAATATCAAGAAAATGTTTTTTATCAATGTTATTAAAAGGCATTTTTTCAATAAATTCACAAACTAAGAAAGTATTATCGCCAAATGTATTATCTTTTATAAATTCATAAGTATCTTCATTAAGAACTTCAATATTTTTCATACTATCATTATTACATTTATCTTTTATTATATTGATTATTGAATCTATATCTAAATTGGAAAAACGAAATTTAGATAAATTATTAATAATCATATCTATTAAATTATTATTAATTAATTTCTCATTAGTTAAATAACTATATAATTGTTTAGCATCAAAATTTGCAACATTATCAATAAATATATTTGCATATTTAATAGTTAGATTTTTATCTCTTAACATTTTATTATCAAAAATTTTTATTAAACAATCTAAACCGTCTCTTTCACAAAAGATACCATAATTGAATGTAACAACAACTCTATTCCAAATATCAATAACATCGAGTAAGTCTTGTTCATCACTAAAATACTTTAATGAATTTATAACAGCATATACTAGTTCTCCTCTATTAGGTAATTTGTTTAATTCATCTATTACTTTACTACTATAATTTAATACTCTTTTTAAATCATCAACAGAAATTAAATCATTATATTTTAGTATATCAAGTAAATATTCATTTATATTATTTTTTTTCATATATAACCCTCCATTACAAATATAATTATATGCGTATTATCAACACTTGTCAATAGTGCTTTATAAATTAGTAATTTTTTTATTTTCTTAAACTATGAGTATCCATTTTATCATATTTTATCTATATAATTCTAAAGTATCTTTTTAATCTTTAATCTAAAAAATTACACTTCTTACATAATTCTTCACATCTTTTATTTTCTTGAAAACATTTTAACATAGTTTGATATCTCTTACTATTTATAATATCATCTAAATTATCTTTATAAATATTACCTAAATTAATAATACCTTCGGTATCTAAACAACAAGGTATAATGGTACCATCAACCAAAATACCAATATGATCTTTTAAAGCATAACATTTACCTTTATCATTATAGTAATTATTAGTAAGTGATGGCCAAATAAATTCATGACCAATACTTATAAAAACATGATTATTTATTTTAAAATTTTCTTCTAACTTAATTTCTTTATGAAAATAATTTTCTAAATATTCTTTCATTTTTAAATTATTTTCATTATCCACCCAAAATCTTAAACTAAAATAAGTATTAGGTAAATTATTAATAACACTAATTATATTATTAAGATATTCTTCTAAAGTTAAATTATATTTAGAATTAAAACTATGAAGTGAAATATTTACTTGTCTAATATTTTGATTATCTTTTATTTTATTAATTAAATAGCCATTAGTAGTTATATTAATATAAAAATCTTTACTAGCTATATTAATAAGTTCATTAATATTAGGATGTAATAAAGGTTCTCCTAAAACATGAAAATATAAATATTTAGTATAATCTTTTATTTTAGATAATATTATTTTAAAATTATCAAGACTTATAAATTCATTTTTTCTTTTATTTTGAATACAAAAAGGACATTTTAAATTACAATTATTCGTAATTTCTAAATATATTTTTTTATACATTACATTCATCCAATTAATTTATAAAATCGCTAACATCACTTTTTTTAATGATATCACCTTTTTTAATATCTTTATTAGCCATTTTATTTGCTAACTCATTAAAACTTATCATTTCACCTTTAGATATATCATCTAAATCAATATCAATTGTTCCAATAAAATCAAAATCTATTTTTTCTCCTTTAACAATATCCTTTTTAGCGACAGGAACTTTAACTTTAGAAACAGCTTCATTAATTTTATCTTCATAATCTAATGGTTTATCTGAAGTTGAAAAAAATACTACTCCTACAATCGCAATTACTACAATTAAAATTATTAAAATTATATTTTTTGGTTTCATAAAATCACCTTTAATTAATTATACCAAATATATTTTTAAAACAAAATAGTGTTATTATCCAGTTTATTATGATAAAATTAAAGGGAGGTAATATAAAATGTATGATGTAGTTATAATAGGAGCTGGTCCAGCGGGTTTATTTACAGCTTATGAATTAATTAAAAAGAATAAAAAGTTAAAAGTGTTATTACTAGATCAAGGAAAATTTGCTAAACATCGGGTATGCCCAATGAAAAAAACTAATATTTGTGCTGGTTGTAATCCTTGTGGTATCTTATCAGGTTATGGTGGTGCTGGAACATTTTCTGATGGTAAATTAAATTTTATTCCCAAACTTGGTAAATCCGATTTATATAAATATATGAGTATTAGTGAAGCAGAAAAATTAATTGATGATACTGAAGAAATATTTAATGAATTTGGTATGGATAGTAAAGTTTATCCAACGAATATGGAAGAAGCTAAAAAAATTCAAGAGAAAATTGCTAAAGAAGGTGCTAGTCTTCTAATAATTAAACAAAAACATTTAGGTAGTGATAAATTACCAGAATATATTCATAATTTTACAGAATATTTAAAAAATGCTGGTGTAGATATTTTAGAAAATGCCTGTGTTTCAGATATTGAAGAGAATAATGGAACTTATAAAGTTATCTATAATGATAAAGAAGTAGAAGCCAAATATGTTGTAGTTGCTCCAGGTAGAACTGGTGCTAAATGGGTTCAAGAACTAGCTGATAAATATAAAATACCTTATATATCTCAAAGTATTGAAATTGGTGTTAGAGTTGAAGTGAGAAAAGAAATATTAAAAGATTTATGTAGTGTTATTTATGATCCAACTATTTTTATTAAAACTGCTACATATAATGATCAAATTAGAACATTTTGTACTAACCCAGAAGGTTTTGTAACTAAAGAAAATTATTATGGTTATATATGTGTTAATGGTCATGCTTTAAAAGATGTTAAATCCAATAACTCTAACTTTGCTTTTATTTCCAAAGTTAATTTAACTCATCCAGCCACTAATACAAGAGAATATGGTGAATGTATCGCTCGAATTGCTAATACTCTAGGTAATGGTAAACCAATAGTTCAATCACTTAGAGATTTAAAAGCTGGCAGAAGAAGCACTCTTGAAAGAATAAATAAAGGTTTTATTGAACCAACTTTAAAAGATGTTGTTGCAGGTGACTTAGCTTTAGTTCTTCCTCATAGAATCATTAAAAATATTTTAGAGGGATTGGAAACATTAGATAAAATAATCCCTGGGGTTAATAATGGTGAAACTTTACTATATGGACCAGAGATAAAATTCTTTAGTAATGAGATAACTACAGACAATCATATGAAGTTAGAAAATCATAACATTTACTTTATTGGCGATGGCGCTGGTAAAGCTGGAAATATCGTAGCTGCTGCCGCGACAGGATTAGTTGCAGCCCGTGATATTCTAGAAAAAGAGAGTCCCAAAAAATAATTAAAAAATTTTATAAAAAGTGTTAAAAAAGTGTTGACAAATTAAGTGAAATCGATTAGGATAGTAATCACCAATTCGGAAATTATCGAATTGGTGCTAGTATCACACTAGTCAACCCCTTTTTATTCTTTGAGAACACAAGTTAATGTGTTCTCGTTTTTTTATTTATATAAAAATGTTGAAAACTATTAAGCTTTCAACATTTTTTTCTATACTAATTTTTTATAATAATTATATCTTTTAATAGCGTTCTCTTTTTGTGATTCTAATAAATCGTGAGCAAGTTGTTCATCTTTAATTTTTAATGCTTTAAATCTTACTTCATTATCTAAAAATTCTTGATATCTATTAAAGTCTGGTTCTTTACTATCTAAATATAATTTTTCTTCTTCTGGATTATAATGCATTAAAAGTTCATAACCAACTTCAACTGCAAGTTTACTTTCACTAGTTGCGCAAGATAAACCATTTTTTATACCATGTTCAACACAAGGTGAATAAGCAATAATTAAAGCTGGTCCTTTGTGAGTAAAAACTTCTTTCAAAACTTTAATTGTATGCATTGGATTTGCTCCCATACAAATACTTGCCACATAACAATTTGGATAACTCATTGCAATTCTAAATAAATCTTTTTTATAAGTCTTTTTACCAAAGTCAGCAAATTCAGCAACGGCACCAATTTTACTAGATTTACTCATTTGTCCACCAGTATTAGAATATACTTCTGTATCTAAGACTAAGCATTTAATATTTTGATTTTGACTTAAAACATGATCAAGGCCTCCAAAACCAATATCATAAGCCCAACCATCGCCACCAATGGCTACTACCACTCTTGATGGAATATAATCTAATAAATCTTTTAAATCTTTGGGAATTTTTTTATCTTTTAAGTTTTCTTTAACACTAGTAGTTATCTTAACATCTTCCATATTATTTAACCATAAATTAAATTGTTCTTTAATATCCTCTTCAACCGAAGCAAGACTTAATTCCATAATCTCTTTGATTCTATTTCTTTTACTTTGATAAGATGAATGAATACCTAAAGCAAATTCAGCATTATCTTCAAATAAAGAGTTTGCCCAAGGAA
Organism: uncultured Bacilli bacterium; assembly: GCA_947627915.1. GTDB lineage: Bacteria > Bacillota_I > Bacilli_A > RF39 > UBA660 > SIG200. The sequence goes on along the minus strand of CANQXT010000003.1, from coordinate 17,384 downwards.
TACTATAAGGCGTTGACGGAGCACTACCACCATAAATTGATGAACAACCAGTTGCATTAGCAATAACTAATTCATCACCATAAAGTTGAGTTAATAACTTTATGTATGGTGTTTCTCCACATCCAGCACAAGCGCCACTAAATTTAAATTTACTCTTTTGTAAAGAAGCTCCTTTAATATTAAATTTATCTAATAATTCTGGATTTTCATAATCTTCAAAATACTTATCAACAATTTTTAAATTTTCTTTATTAGATTTATCAAATGATAAAGCATTAGTTGGACAATTTTTAATACATAAACCACATCCAGTACAATCTTTCTCTGATATAGCTAAATAATAATTATATTCATTATTACCCATATATTTCTTACCAATATTATCTTTCGTTACAATTGGTCTTATTACTCCATGAGGACAAATAATATTACACATTCCACATTGAATACATTTTTCTATATCCCAATTAGGAATTAAATAAGATACTCCTCTTTTTTCTAATGCTGCTAAATTACAAGGAAATGCTCCATTACGATATGGTACTAATTCACTTACTTTTAAACTATTTCCTTCTCTACTATTAATTTTTTCAAAAATAGTTTGTTTTAATTTAACATCCTCATCTATTTCATAAATATTTTCTAATACTTTTAAATTATCTAAAGAACTTTGTAAAGCTTTAATATTATTATTTATAACATCTTCGCCTTTAGTTAGAAAAGCTTTTTTAATTAACTCAATTACTTTTTCATAACCATTAGATATATTTAATAATTTTAATAATATTACTTCTATAATCTTATTTATCTTACCATTAATATTATTATTTAAAGCAATTATTGAAGCATCAATATAAAATACTTTAATATTTTTACTTTGAATAATATTTTTTAAATTATTTGGTAAAAATTCATTTAATTCTTTTTCATTCTTATTAGTATTTAAAAGTAAAATACCATTTTCTTTAATACTATCTAATACTTTAAATCTTTGTAAATATTCATCTTTAGTAACTACTACTATTTCTGGATTTTCAACATAGAATGGAGCATTAATGGCTTCTTTACTCCATCTTAAATTAGAAACAGTAACTCCTCCACTTTTTTTAGAATCATATTCAAAGTAACCTTCCACATAATAATCTTCTTCAGCTATTATTTTTAACATTTCTTTACTAGCACTAACCATACCATCAGAACCAAAACCAAATATTTTTATTTCTTTAGCATTAAGTTCAATGTTATAATCTTCTTCTTCTAAAGATAAATTAGTTACATCATCTAAAATACCAATAGTAAAGTTATTCTTAAGTTCATTATTTAACATTTTAAAAACACTATAGATTTGTTTTGGTGTCGTATTCTTACTAGATAAACCATATCTTCCCCCAACTATATTAACATCTTTATTATGTAGAGCACTAACAATATCTAAATATAAAGGTTCACCTATACTACCAGCTTCTTTAGTTCTATCTAAAACAGCTATATTTTTAACTGATTTAGGTAATACATCAAGTAAATATTTAACACTAAAAGGTCTATATAAATGAACATTAATAAGTCCTACTTTTTCTCCTTTTTTATTTAGATCATCTACAACTAATTTAATAGTATCCGTTACACTACCCATCGCAATAATTATATTAGTAGCGTTACTATCGCCATAATAATTAAATGGTTTATAAGAAGTATGCATTATTTCATTTACTTTTTCCATATATTCATTAACAATATCAGGCATTTTTAAATAAAGTTCATTTCTTGCTTCAACAGATTGAAAATAAATATCTTCATTTTCAGCTAAACCATATTGAACACCACAATTAACATTTAAACATTTTTCTTTATATGAATTAATACTATCCCAAGGAATTAATTTTAAGACTTCTTTTTCATCAATTAAATCAATCGTATTAAGTTCATGACTAGTTCTAAAACCATCAAAGAAATGAACAAATGGTAGACTACCTTTAATAGCAGATAAATGAGCAACAACAGCTAAGTTTTGCGCATCTGCAACATTAGATGAAGATAACATACAAAAACCAGTTTCTCTTGTCGCATATACATCAGAGTGATCACCAAAAATAGATAAAGCATGAGTGGCCACTGTTCTACTAGCAACGTGGATAACACCAGGTAAACATTCACCAGCTATTTTATACATATTAGGAATCATTAACAATAATCCTTGACTAGCAGTAAATGTAGAAGCTAGGGAACCTGATAATAAAGCACCATGCATTGTGGCAATCGCTCCAGCTTCACTTTGCATTTCAATTACATTTGGTACACTTCCATATAAATTTTTTAAATCACTATGCGTTAAACTATCGATATTTGAGGCCATTGGACTAGAAGGTGTAATTGGATATATACTACATATTTCACTAAATAAGTAAGCTATTCTACTACACGCTGTATTGCCATCTACTTGTTTTTTCATATCATCACCACCATAATTATAAAATAAAAAGACTAGATTTACTAGTCAATTATTTTAATATTAATAACAAATTTTTATCTATTTAATAATGCAAATAAAACTAAAATCAATAAAAATATAACCCATATTATTGCCAAGATTTGAAAAATCACTTTTTCTAAAGTTTTATTATCTGAAGGATTAGTAGGATTATATAATATACTAATCTTTTTTCCAATCTTTTTCTTATAATATGATGTACTATAACCAAAATATTTCTTATCATCTACTATAAATGAATATGTATATTTATACACTTCTTTTTTCTCATATTTTTTTTCTTTATCATTATATTCTGTTTCATATTCTATATTAACATTATCTATAATTCCTTTAGTTTTCTTCATTTTTTTCTCACTTTAATATTTCAATATTATCTAAACTAATATTATCAATATTATCTATTTGAAATGATGCATTATCAATTAATTCTTTATATCCTGTTTGCATTATTTCTTTTGTTAAACCAAATACTTGAGCATACGATAAATATCGATCCCATATGACTACTTCTTTAGCTTCTCTATCTGCAAATGCTCCAAAATCTTTAATAAAATTTCTAAATGCCATTAATTTACGATATTCTACTATTCCATTATCAGTTCTTTTTAAGTTATTATTTATTTCTGTATTATAACTATTGATAATTACAAAAGGAAAACAAAATAAACGATATAACAAATAAACAAATGCTAGAACCAATAATACTAATAAACAAATACACATAATTATTAAAACAAATATTCCCAAAAATGCCACAATTAACGGATTCCATTGAATACTATTAATTTTTTTAAGAAAATCAATAATTATATCTTTTAATGTTTTCTTTTTCTTAACTGGTACATAAAAATTTAAATTTTTACCATCTTCAACACACAAATCATACCAAATTTGATAATCGATATTTTTAATATTATTATTTATAATATTTTCTAATATATATTTTTCATTATTCAATAAATAATTATCAATATTTTTTAATACTTTTACGATATATTTATCATTTTCTTTTCTAATTGATAAATATCCTTTCGCACATAAATCTAAAATAACTGCAGTTATATCTTTATCATTTTCTATATTAGAATCTATAAGTAACGAATTTACTCCAATACCATAATTATTAGGAAGTTCTCTTAAATATATACTATTATCTATTTGCAATATTTTTTTATTATCTATACTTTTTTTAATAATAGCAATTAATTCACCAATTAAAGACGGAATTACAATAACTAATAGCCAAAAGCCTAGCATATTACCCATTGTAGACCAAGTGGAACACAATAATAAAGCTCCAAAAGCTAATAGAATATGTATTATAAAAGACGGAGTTTTACTCCCAGAATGATTAGTTACTTGTGCTTTTCTTTTTAAATCATTATATTTAATAATTATTAAACATATAATTTTTTTTAGAGAAATAGCCATATAAAATAAAATAATATTTAATACTAAAAAGATAAAATCATTATTTTTTAATGAAGTAAAATAACGTACATAAATTAAAAGAATTAGTAATATAAAAGATAGCATAATTTTTAAATCAAAATATTGATCTTTAGCTAAAAATTCCCGACAATAACTATCTCTTTCTAATTTATTTTTACTTGCAAAAATACTTATAACATCCCCAATGTTTTTTAAAAATAATATCAATGCTAAAGTAAAAACACTTGTAATCAAAAAATACATTATATCACCTACTACTCTATTATTATTAATATTCGACTTTAATATTATCTAAATTTATATTATCAATATTATCTATTTGAAATGATGCATTATCAATTAATTCTTTATATCCTGTTTGCATTATTTCCTTTGTTAAACCAAATACTTGAGCATATGATAAATATCGATCCCATATTACTACTTCTTTAGCTTCTCTATCGGCAAATGCGCCAAAGTCTTTAATAAAATTCCTAAAAGAAACTAATTTTTGATATTCATTTTCACCATATTTAGTCCTCGTTAAATTATTACTCATAACATTATTGTAACTGCTTTTTTTAATATTACTTCCAGATTGAAAACTAAACGTTACAAATGTTTTTATCGTTTCCCATAAATATAAAATTATGTATATAATAAAATAACTTATTACTGCCACAATAATACCAGATATAGAAATAGCCACAAGAACAGCTAACATACCAGTACCAATTGCCGTATTACTATATGTTCCACTTAATTTAGGAACAACACTCCAAATATTATTTGTGAAAAATGTATATAAAGAAAAGATAATAAATACAATAATACTTAAAATAATACTTCTTTTCTTAATTCGATGTAATATATCATCCATACTATCAGTTTTACGATTATTTTCTATTTTAGAAGTATATCGATAATATAAATTTAAACTTTTTCCATCATTTTCACAAAGATTATACCACTTATAATAATCAATATTTTTAATATTATTATTAATTAATAATTCCATAATATATTTTTCATTATCTAATAAATTTGTATCTATTTGCTTTAATATTTTTATAATATATTTATCATTCGTTTTTGTTAAAGATAAATATTTACGAGCACATAAATCTAAAATAATAGCCACAATATCCTTTTCATTCTCTATTTTAGAATCAAATAAAAGAGTCGTTACTCCTATTCCAAAATTATTAGGTAGTTCTCTTAAATAAAGATCATTTTTAATACTTTTTTCTTTAGTAAATAGTTTATGAAGTAAACCTTTAATTGTTCCCATAAATCCAGCGATTATAGAAATGGTAAGAATAATACTTACCATACATAGAGGAATTATTCGCATATTTATTAATAATTCACCATTAGAAGTATTTAATATTTTAAATATACCTTTAATACATAATATATCAATAATTATAATAACTATATATAAAATTATTGCTAATAAAATATATTTACTTTTATCATAATTTGCACTCGTTTTTTTCATATTTACCTCATAATATAATTATTCATAAGTACAATAATATCCGTCACTTTCAAATTCTTTAATAACATCATATTTATCTTCATATTGTACTGAAAATCCATCGTTTAAAACATCATAAAAATCTTTATTAATTTTTAAAGTAATACTATATCTATCATCTTCATCATTAGTAATTATTTTATAATCTTTAAATTTTTCTTCATATACTAATTGAATACCATTAATAACTGTAGTTACTAAATTTTTAGCAAATTTAAATGCTGGATTTTTAGGATCATAATTTTTAATTTGGGCAGTACTTTTAATAAATAAATCATTTATTTTATCTTTTTTATCAAATTCTATTCTTACTTGTGTAATTATTTTAAATTCTTCATCATCCTCTATAGTATGACAATTAAAGATTGTAGAATTTTCTATTTTAGAACGATTATTTTTTAAATTTAAATCTTCTGCTGTAATCGTAGGTTCTTTATCACCACTATTATCAATTTCATATGTATAATTTAAACTTCCTTCAATTTCGCTATTAACAATAGCAATTACTACTTCATAATAATAATTGAAATCATCAATATTAATAGTAAAATCTTTATCTAAAGTATATGTATATAAATGTTGATATTTATTTTCATCATAAACAAATAATTGCAAAGTCAAATCTTCATTCGTACTGTTAAATGTTAATTGAGCATCTTTACTATAATTATTTGGATTAATATAATAATAATGAATACTAGAATAATTAATATTTTCACTCATTTTATGATTGTTTGGAGTAATATCAGCATGATTATTAGGATAATATACTTCATCTTCAGTAGCAGCAATTAAAACTTTATTATCATAATCTAGTGTTAAATTTTTGATAGCAAGTGTATTAAATACTTCTTTATACTTTCCTTCTGAATTATCATATATATATTTTAAAGGATTCTCATAAGAAACAGAATTAAACATTGTTTTTATACCATTAGGGACAATTTCACTATAATTATAACCAAATATATAAGCACCATATCCAATTGCTCCAAATTTAGAACCAACTTTATCGAGGCTTGACTCTACATCCATTATATAACTATAAGCATGATCAACAAGAGCAGTATCAACTTTATTAACGTTAGCTACATTTATAGTCATTAAATTAGCTGTCGTTTCAATAGTAAAATCACCACTTGGACAAGCAGTATATTCTCCATTACCACAAATATAATTTTGGTAATGATGAAATAACTCATGTGATGCTATTAATTTCATATTATCAAAATCAGTAGATTTAGAATTTACAACAAAGAATGGATCACCATAAGTTGTAGTCATTATATCTACTACTTTTCCATAATCAGCAAATAAATTATAGATATTGACCATTCTTTGTTCTAACCAAGCAAGTGGAGGACAATAAAAACCTAAAGCATTAGTACCTTCCAAATTTACAATAAATACAGGCATTGCTATTTCTAAATACTTATCATCTATATTATTTTCTTTCAAAAGATTACTAGCTCTAGTATATGCTGATTGAAAAAGAGCCCCACTATTACCTGTACGTTGAACATTATATTTAAATTCATAACCATATTTATTTTTATATTCACTTACAGAATATTCTAAATGTTCGGCTATTTTATTTACATTAGCATCTGTTGTTGCATTAGCACCTTCTATTGAATAATAAATTAAAAAATGACCATCGCTAGATAATTTAACTTTATCTAATTTACTAACATTATTATCTGCATTTACTAATTTATCTACTTTATATGATTCTAAATTGTTTTTAATACTAATACCTTGATTATCTTCACTATCACCTAAAGTTATATTACCAAGGGTATATTTTTGATATAAATAAATTATAGTATCATCTGATAGTTCATCTTGTAACTTCTCTGCTTTTTTATATAACTCAGCTATATTAGAAAAATCCATTTTACTATTTTTATATTTATTATCTAATTTATCATTTTCATATATAGCATATGCAAATTGCATAATATATTCATCAGCATTTAAAGTTCCTTTTTCATAATCTTTATATAATTTATCCATAAATATATTATCTGAATTACCAATTTTTGTTGGTATTATAATATTATTATCTTTAATAGCTAAATCATCAATACTAGGAAATGGATCTTTAAAACCAGTTAAACTTTTAATTAAAAAGTAACCACCACAACCACCTATTAAAACTATAATTACTATTATTATAATTATTTTAGAATTATTTTTAGAATTAGGAATATCTAATTTATTACCGCAATTACTACAATAATCGGAACCTTCTTGATTTATCACACCACATTTTTTACATTTCATTATTTCCTCCTAATTTATTACTAAAAATATATATATAATTAAAATTATCTTAATAATCCAGCAAGTGAACCTAAACCACTTGTTATAGTTGACATAATAGATTTATAAATTATATATCCACCACCTATTATTAAAATAGATAAACATATAACATGAATTAATATTCTTGTATTTTTATTTTCAATAACAATACTATCATTTATAAGTTCTATTAAAATCATTAAAGAATATACAAACCCAATAACTGTTACTACCATACCTATTGTAGTATTTATCATAGATAGTACTGGTGATAATAAACCATAACAAATAGCAAATGGAATAATACTAGTAGTAGCAATACCTAATAATTTAACAAAATTAGGACTCTTTTTAATAACTAAACTAGCTAAGAAATAAACACCTGCGATAGCTACTAATATACCAGCATATACTAATAAATTAGTACCAATAACTTTTACATAAGATATATTTTTTAAATTTTCCCATACCCAAGATACTTCTGTTGAAAATAATGATTTAACTCTTACTGCAGATATCATCTTAGATAATAAATTCATAATTGTTAAGAATAATACTACTATACCAGATAAAATACCTACTTCTTTAATATCACTTAAATTACTTTCATTATTTATATAATTATCAAATGGTTTAATTATACTTTGAATAAAATATTGGACTAAGTTCATTTTTAAACCATTATTCATTGATACATTCACATTAGTAGGAGCAACATTAACATTTTGATTATTCATATTATTATTCATAACTGGTTGTTGATTAGGAATATTATTATTTGTATCTGGAATTGGTTGACTGGCAACACTCAAATTATTTCCACACTTAATACAAAAATTAGTATTAGGTAAATTACTTGTTCCACATATTGGACAAACCTTATTAGTTAAATTATTATTATTTAAATTTTCATTCATTTAAAACACTCTCCTTCATTCTTTAACACTATAAAAATTTAATAATTTTATTTTTCACTTGCAGTATAAATTAATTTCAAATCACTATTATAGTAATTGTATTTATTATCTTCTTCCACAATAACATAATTTGATCTTAACCATATATCAACATCATTTTTAACTGTAACTTCTTTATCAGTAACTACATTATATATTACATAATTATCATTTTCATCATCATAAAATATAAATGGACTGTTATTAGAATTTCTAAAACGTTTAGTTTTAAACTCTTTTATTGTTTTACTATTTTTTAAATCTACTAAATAATAACTATCATCTTTTTTAGTTATAATATATTTTTTATTTTTAGAAACTAAATAGTCATATACTGGATAATCAAATATTCGAATAGTATCCCAAACACAATCTACTACTACTTTATCTTTACTTTTAAGTCCTACACCAGTTTCACACTCATATACAGTCATATCATTCTTTTTTTCCTAATCACTTAATTCAACAGTAGTTGTATTATCTACTTTATCTACTATTTTACCAGTTTTAATATCAAGATAAGAAGTTTGATAATTACTATAATCATTTATATGTAAATAACCATTACGATAAGTTAAGCCAACATTTTTACCATTACTATGATATAAAACTTTATCATTATTTATAAAAATATTATCTAAAACTTCACTCATTGAAGAATTATATATTTTAAAAGTATTATCACCATTACTAAATATTTTTTTATCGCCAAAATCATAAACTAATTTACCATTTTTACAATTAACAATACCATATTTTTTGTTTTCAATATTCACTACACAATATAAATCTTTTAAATCTTCATCCTTATCTGAAGAATCAATTGACATAAAATTTTCATCAGATTGGAAAGTATATTTATATAATATTTTACCTTTTTCATTCATTATACCTACCGTTTTACTTTCTCTATCATTCCATTGAAAATAATTGTCTTCGATATGATAAATTTTATAACCATCACCAGATATTTGTTTTAAATTCTTATCATATAAACTAGACTTAATTAACCATACTTCTAAATCTTCAAAATATTCGGGATTATATGATGAATCAATTACAACTTTACCATTCTTATCAATTATTTGTGATTTATCTTCTTCTTTTTCCACAACAGCATAATCACCATAAAATTCACTAACATCTAAATATATAGGTTCTATTACTATTTTACCATCGGTATTTATATAACCATATTTAGAATCTTTTTTTATCGGTATTAATTGATCATCTGAAAACATTTTAGTTTTATTAGATGAATGATTTAATACTTTAAATGCTATAAAACCTCCTACTAAAACGACAAGTACTACTCCTATTATTATTAATAATTTCTTTTTATCTTGAAATTTATTATTTTTAGGAGGTTCACTAGGCATAGAATTAATAACATTATTAACTACACCAATATTATTATTCAAATTATAACCACAATTGCCACAAAAAGTAGCCCCATTTAATATGCTTGCTCCACAATTTGGACAAACAGTATTATTTACTCCATTATTCATTACCACTAAAACTCCTTACCTATTATATTTCTATAATAACATATTTTTTTAAGAGAAAAAAGAATTATTGCTTTAATATTTAATATTATCTAAAGTAATATTATCAATATTATCAATTTGGAATGATGCATTATTTACTAATTCATTATACCCTGTTTGCATTATTTCCTTTGTTAAACCAAATACTTGGGCATATGATAAATAGTAGTCCCATAAAACTATCTCATCAATACTTCTTTCATCAAAATTACCAAAATCTTTTATAAAACTTTTAAATGCTAATAATTTTTTATATTCTTTAACACCCTTTTTAGTTCTCGTTAAATTATTTCTTCTCATATTTCTTTTATAACTTAATATAAATATAATAATAATTATTATAGGAATTAATAAATCTATAAACATAAATAAAATGGAATCTATAGACATAAACATAATAAATGATGGTATACCCCATATTAAAATACATATAAATATTTCTAGAGGACTCATCGATAAATTAAAAATTCTTTTAATATTTTTAGGAATATATAAATCTTCTTTAACACCATCTTCAATACATAAATTATACCAATCATTATAATTTATATTCTTTAATTCTTTTTCTTTTATTAAAGATAAGATATATTGTTCATTTTGGTATAATTTATCATCTATATCTTTTAAAAGAACTATTTTATAACCATTATGATCTTTTTTTAAATTTATATATCTTTTAGCAGCTAAATCTAAAATAACTGCTAGTAAATCTTTTTCATTTTCCATAACTGAATCCATTAAAATAGTATTTATACCAATACCATAATTATTTGGTAACTCTCTAAAATAGGGATGTTGAAGACTATGATATATCTTTTTATCTTTTTTAAATAATCTTAATCTAGCTATTATATTACCTAAAAGTATAGGTATAACTATTATTGAAATATAGAAAAGAAAATAAGATATTAAATAAAGAAGCATTACTATTATACTTAATGACTTAATATCTACATGGATAATAGAAAAACAAAATATATCATTAATTATAAATAACCCTAATAATATTATTTTATTTTGTAATTTATTTTCTTTAATATTATTATTTAGTACAGTAATACTATTTTTATAATTATGATAATTTTTATTTAATAAATAAACTAATAAAACACAACTATACAATCCTAATACAGTATATATCAAAATCCGATCTATTTCATATACATAATAGTGGGTTACAATACATAAAATAATAGATATTATAATATGTAATATTAATTTAATATTTGAATCATATAAAAATTTAAATTTGCCAAAAACAAAATAACTAAATAATATTAATGTTAAAATAATTAATACAGAAATTGAAACGAAAAGCATATATCACCATCTCCACTTTATTTAACTATATCATTTAAAAATAAAAATATAAATAAAAATAGTTCACAAATTGTGAACTAAATGTTAATAATAAATTATTTATTCAATAATTCTTCTATTTTCATTAATCTATTATATTTACTTATTCTTTCACCACGACTAACAGAACCAGTTTTAATAAATGGACTACCAAAACCTACTGCTAAATCAGCAATAAATGTATCTTCTGTTTCTCCACTACGATGACTTATAATTGTTTTATAATTATTCTTTTTAGCTAACATAATTGTTCTTGTCATTTCCGAAACTGTACCTATTTGATTAGCTTTTATAATAATAGCATTTCCAGCTTTTAAATCAATTCCTTTTTGTAATAAATTAGCATTTGTACAGAAATGATCATCTCCAACAATCATAATTTTATCACCAATTAAATTTGTTAATTCTGCTAAACTATTTAAATCATTTTCTTCAAAAGGATCTTCAATACTGATAATTGGATAATTAGTAACTAAATTAATATAATATTTAATTAAATCTTTAGCAGATAATATTCTATTATCTATTTTATAAGTATTTGTTGTTTTATCATATAATTCAGATGCTGCTATATCTAGGGCAATTAAAACATCTTTACCTGGATGATAATTAGCTTCATTTATAGCGTCCATTATTAAATCTAGGGCTTCACTAGTTGAATTTAAATTAGGAGCAAAACCACCCTCATCACCGACAGTAGTAGGTAAACCTCTTTTATTTAAGATATCTTTTAAAGTATGGAATATTTCACTAGCAGCTTCAACTCTTTTAGCCATACCTTTAACAATAGGAACAATCATAAATTCTTGAATATCTAAATTATTATTGGCATGAGCACCACCATTAACTATATTTACCATTGGAATAGGTAAACTTACTTTACCACCCGTAATATATTCATATAATTCTTTATTTTGAAGTTTAGCTAAACATTTTAATGATGCTAAAGATACTGCTAAAGTTGCATTAGCTCCTAAAACACTTTTATTAGGAGTTCCATCTAATCTTAATAAAATTTTATCAACAGCAACTTGTTCTAATTTTTGACCAACTAATTCTTTAGCAATAATTGTATTAACGTTATTAACTGCTTTTAAAACACCTTTACCATGATATCTAGCTAAATCATTATCTCTTAATTCAAGTGCTTCTTTAGTACCAGTTGAAGCTCCACTAGGTACAGATGCAACTGATTTTATGCCATTATCTAAAGTCATTTCCACTTCCACAGTGGGATTACCTCTACTATCTAATATTTCTCTTGCATGTACTTCTTTAATATTCATTTACTACCACCTATAATTTTAGTATAACCAAGTATTACTTATTTAACAATATAAAAATAGTTGTTTTACACAACTATTTTACTTAATTTATCTTATCTTTAAGCTATAAAATATTTACTTCTTTTTCTTAATAAAATAATATTTATTAAATTAATTAAACCATAGCCTAATAAACAAATACCTACAACTTCAATAACATATTCACCATTAGTAAAGAATGCTGTTACTCCTAAAGCTATAAATAATATACCTACAACTAAATCAAAAATCCATGTTTTTTCATTAAATTTCTTTAAGAATAAACCATAACTAATTTTTTGACAACCAACAACTAATAAATATATACCTAAAGCAATAGATAATGATTGTTTTAAGAACATTGATATAACCCCAATAATAATATATAAAATACCCATAATTAAATTATTATTAAATAAGACAATACTTCCTCTTCTAAAATAAGAAAATATAGAACTTGCACCAACTACAATAAGTGCAAAACCAGTTACTATAGAAACTAGTACATTACTTGCAGTTGAACTAGTAAAGAATAATAATCCAATTAAGATAAAGATAATAGATATTATTATTTCAAATAAAGTTATTATATTAAATATTCCTTTTGCTTCACCAATTATTTTATCTAACATTTTTACCACCAGTTAAATTTTATCAAAAATTATCTTAATTGTCCATATTTACTATACTTCTTTATAACAATAACCACCATCTTTAGTATAACCAGTTGGACAAGCTCTACCACATTCTTTAGATATACAACTATTTTGGTTATCATATGTTGAACCATCAGAACATGTATAGGTATATCCTGTAGAACATTGGGTATTGGTACATGTACTTTGTGAATCATATTCACTTCCATTTGAGCATGAATATGTGTATCTGGTATCGCATTGGGTACTTGTACAAGTACTTGATGAGTTATATTCTTCACCATTTGAACATGAATATGTGTACTTAGTATCACATACCGAATTTGTACAACTACTTTGAGAATTATACTCTTCTCCATCTGAGCAAGAATATGTATATCTGGTATCACATTGTTGATTTGTACATGTAGTTAATGAAGGATATTCTTTTCCATTTGAGCATGAATATTGATATTCCACATTACATGTCTTACTTGTACACTCATCTGATGTATTATACTCTTTTCCATCGGAACATGAATATGTATAATCTGTACCACATTGCCTACTTGTACACTCATCTGATGTACTATATTGTTTTCCATTTGAACAAGAATATGTATTCTTTGTATCACATTGTTTATTGGTACAATCACTTGATGTACTATATGTTTCACCATCAGAACATAAATAACTATAATTTGTACCACATTGTTTATTTTCACAAGTACTCTTCGTATCATAGGTACTTCCATCTGAGCAAACATAACTATCTTTAGTTCCACAACTCTTACTTGTACACTCATTTCTCGTTTCATATATATTACCATCAGAACATTTATATTGTTCTTTAGAACTACAAATAGAATTTGTACAAGCACTACTATCATTTGAATATGTTATTCCATTTGAGCAAACATAATCATATGATACATTACCACATACTTGATTACTACAACATCCAGCGTAATTACATATATTACCATTTGAACAAGTATATACGACTCCTTGTGGCACTGAATAGCAAAATGCTACTACAGCTGGTGGATATGAAACGCTATTTAGAAAGAATTCATAATTACCATCCATATAGCCACTAGTATAAGGAAATCTATAACGAGATGGATCTCTTGCTAAACTACATACTGTACTACAATTAATTTCATACTCTGAATGATAATAATTAAACGGATTAAAAGGACTTTGCCAATTATTTGGAGAACAAGTTGATACTCCATTAAAGGCTACTTGCATTGAATCTTGATATGGATAATAACCACAATTACAACGTATACCAATATAAGTATATCCGGAGATAGGTGTAGATTTTGTTTGAGTACAATATTGGGTTCTATCATATGTATTGGTAACATAACAATAAGTATTTTTATCGGCAAGTTTTTGTGTAACTGTACAATTTTTTGTCTCTGATTTTGTATCTGTGACACTACATTTTATTGGTGTCATAAGTGTTTTATTTACTTTACAATTTACTGACTCAGAATTGGTTTGAGTTACATTACAATATACTGTATGAGGATTTGTACTTTTTACCTCACAATATTTTGAAATTGGTTTATTTCCAGTAACAGCACAAAATACTGGATGAGGATTTGCACTTGTTACATTACAGTATACTGGCTCAGAATTTTCTTTGGTTACACTACAATATACTGGGTGTGGATTTTCTTTTGTTACATTACAATATATTGGATATGAATTTGTTTGAGTTACACTACAAGCAACTCCATAATCATTTTGGACATCTATAGTACATCTTCCTTCATTTCCGGCTTCATCTTTTACATATCCATAATATTCACCGGTTCCACTTACATTTATGGAATTTATATTTCCATATGTTGTTGTATTTGTTCTACTTATTCCTCTTACTATATTCGCTTCTGCACTTCGATCATCATGTATTCTAGCAAATACTATTTTATTATTCTCTACTTTTAATGAACATGTTGGTGGTGTTATATCTAATTGTAAATATAATCCATCTCTATTTGATTCTTGTTCAGTAAATAATGTTTTTAATTTAACATAATATGTCTTTTGACCACTATCTCCTGGTATTTCTATATTATCTTCTAAAAACTTCTTTCCCATCTCATAGGGAATCGTCTTCCAGTCACAACTACTTCCATCTGTTATACAGTATTCTGTTGCTCCTTCTATTGTCCATTCTATTCGATACTTTTGATTTCTTTCATGAACTGTTTGACCACTATTCTCAAATTTAAATTTTACTTCTGTTCCTTCCCAACTATATTTTTTAAAATATAAATTACAATATAAAGCATTTGTTGTATAAACGTGTGCTATATTATAGGGATCAATATCTATTACTGGACTTTCTAAAGTTTTTCTATGTCTATCTATACAATCACTATGATCTAATATATAACCTTCTCCTAGTGTTGGAAACATATCTCTATTTGTTGGCGTAAATTCTCCATTATCTTCTTCTATATAAATTGCAAACTTATCTCCAATTATAGAAGGACTTTTTTCTCCAACAATTTTGTTATAATAAGTCTTATAGGTTAATGATAATGTTAAAGATATTATTCCAATTATAATTAAGGTTATTATTAAAAATCTCTTCTTCATAATACTTCACATCCTATTTTATAAACTAATTATAATATAGCTTATTATATAAAATCAAGAAAGATACTAATTTATTCAGGATAAAGACATGAAAAAAATATAAAAAAAACATTGACAGGCAAATAAAACCGAGAAATAGAAAATAAAAATTAAATAAAAGTTATAAAAAAATGATAATAATCTAGTAAAAAAGATGTAAATAATGTATTCTAATTCTAGGTGATGAAATAATGTCTACAGGAATTACTAGAAAAATGGTTAGAGAACGACTTAAAAAATTCGAAATCAATATTGATGATTTTGATAAAAAGGCTATTATTGAATTTAAAGAGAGTTTAAAATCCTTGTATGATTCTAGACAAAAAGGAAAACGTGTATATAAGATTTGGGATATTGTGATTACTGCTTTTATTGCTATTTTAGCTGATCAAAATACTTGGGAAGAAATTCACGATTTCGTTGAAATTAAATATGATTTTTTTAAACAATTTTTAAAAATGACGGGTGGAGTTGCATCTGCTAAAACTTATGAAAGAGTATTTGCTATTATTCGCCCTCAAGAATTTGAAGATATTTGTGTTCTATTTTTTCAAAATGTTACTAAATTATTTAAATCAGAAAGAGATATATTATCTATTGATGGTAAAACAGATAATGGCAGTAAAAGGAATGAAAATGAACTTCGGGAAGCCATTAAATCTTTAAATATTTTAAACATTTATTCTAATAATTATCAAATGTGTCTTGCCAGTGAAATGATTGATGATAAAACTAATGAAATAACAACCATTCCTACTATTTTAAATAGAGTGAATGCTAAAGGGGCTATTGTTACATGGGATGCATTGAATACACAAAAAGAAAATATCAAAGCTGTTATTGATGCTAAAGCAGATTATGTTGTTGCATTAAAAGCTAATCATCCATCATTTTTAAGTGATTTAGAACTATATTTTGATGACGATAAATTAGACGCGATTAAAGCAGGGTGCTTAAAATCTGCGTACACTATTTCAACTGAAAAAGCAAATTCTAATGTCATAACTTACGAATATTTCCAAACAGAAGATATTAATTGGTATTTCGATTATTCTTCTTGGCCTTCATTACACTCTTTTGGCTTAGTAAGAAAAACTATTGAACACAATGGTAAAAAGACTATTGAAAAAAGATATTATATTTCTAGTTTGTT
>CANQXT010000002.1 GCA_947627915.1 uncultured Bacilli bacterium | reverse complement strand
AATGTACAAGAAGCCATAGATGAATTATATGAAAGAAGTGGGTTACATAAAGATGAATGGAAAGAAGAAGATTTAAACGGAAATGATCCAGTAATAACCGGAGATTTAATCCCAGTTGAAATAAAACCAAATGGAGATGTGTATTATGCAAATAAACATAGTGAATGGTATAACTATAGTGAAAAAAGATGGGCTAATGCTGTAATATTAAATGAAGGAAAAAAAGAGACATATTCTGTAGGACAAAAAATAGATGAAAATGATATAAATGGATATTTTGTCTGGATACCAAGATATAAATATGAAGTATGGCATTATAATAGTGATGAAGATGAAAGAGATGGAAGTGAATTAACAAATGGTAATTATGAGACTTCAACAACTCAAGCATTAGGAAAAGCAAGATTAATCAATATTGAGTTTGAAAGTAAAAATACTACAAAAAGTAATGCTACAAAAGATGGAGAATGGTTAACTCATCCAGCATTTACATTAGGAAGTAAAGAGTTAAGTGGGATATGGGTAGGAAAATTTGAAACAGGTGGAGATGCAGATAATGTAATAGTAAAACCAAATGTTGTCTCATGGCGAAATGCAACAGTAAAAACATTCTTTGATGCTGGAAAAGAATATGAAAGTGAATTAAATAGTCATATGATGAAAAATACAGAATGGGGAGCAGTAGCATACCTATCCCATTCTAAATATGGCATAGGAAATGAGATAAGAATAAATAATAATTCAGAGTATAAAACTGGCTATTCAGCTGCAGCTAATACAGATCAAAGTAGTTATCAAGGAAAATATGGTACAGAAGAAAGTGTAACTCAACCATATAATACGCCAACAGGTTACTTAGCAAGTACAACTGGAAATATAAGTGGTATATATGATATGTCAGGTGGAGCATGGGAATATATGGCAGCGTGTATAGATGGAAACGTAGGAAGTAGTGGTTTTTCCACAGAAGAATTAAAAACTGGAATGGATAATGGTTATATAGATAAATATCCAAAAGAAAGTACTGAAACATCATATAGTAAAAGAATTTTAGGAGACGCAACTGGAGAAATGGGACCATTTTATTACTATTGGGATAAAAATAGTACTAAACATTATCATAATGTTTGGTACGCTGACGATTCGTACTTCGTTGACTCTTCGTACCCGTGGTTCCATCGAGGAGGCGGTTACGACGATGGTGTCTTGGCGGGTCAGTTCTACTTCGCTAGGAGCACCGGTGGTGCTAGCAACATTGGGTTTCGCCTCGTCCTTTCGCCATCTAATTAATTTATTAACAAAGATATAAGATCTATTAACATTGAAAGAGTATAGGTCTCTTTCTTTTAATCTTAAAAATATTTAAAGCAAATAAAAAACGTCAACGAAGACGTTAAAATAGAAACTTAACCCGAGGAAAATAATTATATTTTCCTTATTTTTTATTATATATAGCAATTAGCGTAATTAATAATTGATGTATGTTATCTAAATCTTCTTGATTATGTGCTTCACAACGAAGATTAACATTTGGTCCAGTATTACTTGCTCTAACATAGGCCCAACAATCTTTAAATGTTATTTTAAGACCATCTATTTCTATATATTTATATTTTTTACTATCACAATATTTTTTAATATTTTGGATAACTTCTAATTTCTTAGTATCAGTAGATGCAAATTTTTCTTCATCAGTATTTAAATACTTTGGTGTAGTAGCAATTAATTCACTTAATGTTTTATCAGTCTTACTTAATATTTCGATTATTCTTAAAGAAGAATACATAGCGCTTTCAGTACTAAATAAACGATCATTAAGGGATATGTGACCAACAAATTGAATACCAAATGGTATATTTTCTCTTAATATTTTTTCTTGTGTATAACTTGTTCCTGTTCTTGATATAACGGGAATACCTCCTAAACGAATAACTTCATCTTTAAAAGTATCAGAACATTTTGGATCATATAAGAACTTTTTATTTTTAACTTTATCAATAATATTTCTAACAATTATTATACCATAACTTTCAATTGAGACCATTTGGCCTTTTTCATCAACAATACCAATACGATCACCATCACCATCAAAACCTATACCAATATCAGCTTTTGTTTCTAATACTTTAGCTTTTAATTCTTCTAAGTTATCTTCAATACTTGGATCAGGATGATGATTTGGAAATGTACCATCACTTTCTTCATTAATGATAGTTAAATCAATATTTAATTTTTCATAAATACTTCTAGCAATACAACTAGTAGTACCATTAGCAAGATCTAATACAACTTTAATTCTTTTTTTACCAAATTTTAAATGACTAATAACATATTCAATATAATCATCTTTAATATCTTTATGTTCTAATTTACCAACTCCCTTAATAAATTTACCTTTATCGATATATTTTTTTAAATCTTTAACCATTGATCCTCTAGCATTAGCATACTTATCAAAAGAAAATTTAAAACCATTTTCATCTTTTGGATTATGACTAGCAGTAATCATGATACCATATAAATTATTAATATATCTAGCATAATAATGCATTGGAGTAGTAGTTAGACCATAATCTATAACATTAATACCAGTTTCTAATAATCCTTTAATTAAACTTTTATTTAAAGATTCACTAGATACTCGATTATCATGAGCTATAACACAAGCTTTTTGATTTAAATTCTCTTGTAAATATGATCCATATCCTAAACCAATCTTATAAGCAACTTCTTCATTTATTTCACTAGGAACTTTACCTCTAATATCATACTCTCTAAATATTTTGTCTAAAATCATATTAATCCCTCTTTATTATTTATATTAATAGTATACCTATATTCTAACAAAGATAGTCTAAAATAACAAGTAAATCTAAAAAAATAAATATAAAAACGTCAATTAAAAAAATAAAAAAATCATTGACTTATTTTAATTAATTTCATATAATTTTAAATGTAAATTTAAATTGAACAAGACACGTGAGTTAAATGGATTTACAAGAGAGTTAGTGGTTGGTGAAAACTAATAATGAAGTTTAATTTATATCACTTGGGGAATGGTTATTGAAAAGATAACACGGGTAATGTCGTTAAACATATAAAGATGACTAATAGTTCATGAATTAAGGTGGTACCACGGTTTTTCGTCCTTATATTTATGAACTTTTTTTAATAGGGAGGATAAATATGATAAAATTTGAAAGTCTAGATAATCGTAAAACATCATTAGTTGAACAAGATATCTTAAATAGATGGATGAAAGATAAGATACTTGATAAGTGTATTCAAAACAGGGAAGATAAACCATATTGGGTATTTTATGATGGACCTGCTACGGCCAATGGAATGCCAGGACTTCATCATATGGTAGCTAAATTTTTAAAAGATAGTTTTTGCAAATATAAAACAATGCAAGGCTACAAAGTATTAAGAAAAGTTGGTTGGGATACGCATGGTCTTCCGGTTGAAGTTCAAGTAGAGAAGAAACTTGGCTTTGAAAATAAGAATGATATTGAAAAATATGGTATTAAAGAATTTAATGAAGAATGCCGTAAAGCAGTTTGGGAAAATGAAAAATCATTTTGTGATTTAACCAATAAAATGGGTCAATTTATTGATTTAGAAAATCGTTATATAACATATGATAATAATTATATTGAAACAGAGTGGTGGATATTAAAGAAATTCTTTGATGAAGGATTATTTTATGAAGGAAGTAAAATATTACCTTATTGTCCTAGATGTGGTACAGGACTAGCATCTCACGAAGTAGCTCAAGGTTATAAAGAAGTTTCGGTTGATACAGTTATTGTCCCAATGAAAAAGAAAGATAGTGATGAATATTTCTTAGTTTGGACAACAACACCTTGGACATTACTTTCTAATGTTGCTATCTGTGTTAATCCTAAAGAAGAATATATTTTAGCTAAAAGTAAAGACTATAAATTTATTGTAGCTAAAAAACTAGCTAATAAAGTTTTAGGTGATGACTATGAAGTACTTAAAACTTATAAAGGTAAAGATTTAGAATATACTGAATATGAACAATTAATACCAGTCTTAAGTGTTAATAAAAAAGCATTCTTTGTTACATGTGATGAATATGTAACTATGGAAGATGGTACTGGACTTGTTCATATAGCTCCAGCTTTTGGTGCTGATGATGCCAATGTTGGTAAAAATTATAATTTACCATATTTAAATCCTGTTGGTGAAGATGGTTGTTTTACTGAAGGTCCTTGGAAAGGAATGTTAGTATTTGATGCTGATTTAGAAGTTATTAAATACTTAAAAGAAAATGATAAATTATTTAAAAAGCAAAAAATAGTTCACAATTATCCTCATTGCTGGCGTTGTAAAAGTCCTCTTTTATATTATTCTAAACCATCATTTTATTTAGAAGTAACAAAATTAAAAGATAAAATAATTGCTAATAATAAAACAGTTAATTGGTATCCATCATTTGTTGGTGAAAAAAGATTTGGCAATTGGCTTGAAAATCTAAATGACTGGGCTATTTCTAGAAGTCGTTATTGGGGTACACCACTTCCTTTATGGCGTTGTGAATGTGGTCATGATATGATGGTTGGTTCCAGAAAAGAACTTGTGGAATTAGCTATTGAAGATATCGATGAAACAATTGATTTACATCGTCCATATGTTGATGATGTGCATATTTTATGTCCTAAATGCGGTAAAACAATGACAAGATGTAAAGATGTTATTGATTGTTGGTTTGATTCCGGTGCTATGCCATTTGCTCAATATCATTATCCATTTGAAAATGAAGAATTATTTAATAATCAATTTCCTGCTGACTTTATTTGTGAGGGAATTGATCAAACAAGAGGTTGGTTCTATTCACTTCTTGTTATATCAACATTTGTTAAAGGCGTATCTCCATATAAAAATGTTTTAGTAAATGAACTATTATTAGATAAAAATGGTCAAAAAATGCATAAATCTCGAGGTAATGCAATTGAACCATTTACTATTATGGAAGAATATGGTGCTGATACAGTAAGATGGTATTTACCTTATGTCTCTCCAGTATGGACACCACTTAAATTTGATGAAGATGGTTTAAAAGAAGTATATTCGAAGTTCTTTAATCCTTTAAAAAATACTTATAATTTCTTTAGTATGTATGCAACAACTGATAATATTGATATTGATAAATGTAATGTTGCTATTAAAGATCGTGAAGAAATAGATAAATGGTTATTATCTAAATATAATTCTTTACTTAAAGTAGTTATTGAAGGTTATGAAGAATATGATTTAAATAAAGTAGTTCGTAATATAACTAACTTTGTATCTGATGATTTATCTAATTGGTATATAAGAAGATGCAGAAATCGTTTCTGGGGTAGTACCCTTGATAATTCGAAAAAAGCCGTTTATATAACTACTTATGAAGTATTAGTTGGTCTATCTAAAATAATTGCTCCAGTTGTACCATATATAAGTGAAGAAATATATACTAAACTTACCAAAAAATATTCTGTTCATACCGAAGATTTTCCAAAAGTAGATGAATCTCTTATTGATTCTTCTTTAGAAGAAAAAATGGATTATGTTCGTAACTTAATTTCTCTAGGAAGAAATGTTAGAGAAGATGCTAAAATTAAAGTTAGAACACCTCTTTTAGAAGCAATTATAGATAGTAATATATATAATAAGATAAGTGATTTAGTTCATTTACTGGAAGAAGAATTAAATGTTAAAAAAATAGTTAGTGATGATGATTTAAATAAATATATGAATATTACTTTAAAACCAAATTATAAAGAAGTAGGTAAGTTATTTGGGGCAAAAATTAAAGAATATGAAGCATTCTTACAAACACAAGATTTAAATGAATTAAATAAAGAAAAAGTTAAATTTAATGATACAGTTATTACAAAAGATATGTATGAATTAAGAATAACTAGTAAAGAAGGCTTTAATGTTGGTGTATTAGATAATTTATTTATTGTTTTAAATACTAACTTAACAGATGATTTAATTAATGAAGGTCATGCTCGAGAATTTGTCTCTAAAGTGCAAAATTTAAGAAAAACAAATGGTTATGAAGTTAGTGATCGAATTAATATTTATTATGATGGTGATTTTGATAATGTCATTGCAGAATATAATGAATATATTAAAAATGAAACTCTAGCTATAAATATAACTAAGAAAAACTTAAAGATGGAAGAATATAACATTAATGGTATACCTGTTAAAATAGAATTAGAAAAAGTATCACAATAATAAGTGGTACTTTTTCATTGAATTTATTGATATTTAATGTTAAGATAATTAAATAAGAGGATTGGTATGGATAAAGATATTTTACTAAATGAAGAAATATTATTAATAAAAGAAAAATATAATGTTATTATTTCTGATGATATCTTTTATAAATTATTAAGAAAATGTTTAGAAGAATATAATAAGTTAAATAAAAAAGAAATTGATATAAATATATATATTAATGATAAATTAAAAGAATATCTTAATATTATTATGCAAGATAATGATAAATTATTATTTATAATAAATAATTATATAAATAATAATTTTCAAGAAATAAATAAATTATATAACGCTATAAAAAATATTAATGGTTTTATTAAAATATTAAATTATTTTGAAATATATTTAGAAGATAATATTATTAATGATTTATTAAAAGAAAATTATAAATTTAAAGAAAATATTTCTTATCTTTATAATAATTTAAATAATAAAAGTAATCTTAATAATAATATAAGCAGATTATTAATAATATATGAAAATTATCTTAATTCATCTAACCTTAAAAATATAAATAATAATTATGATTATCAAAAACAAAGAGAATTAATTAGAAGAATTCAAAATGGTGATAATAAAGCTAAAGAAGAATTAATTATTAAAAATGATAAATTAGTGTTATATGTTGTAAATAAACATTTATTTAAAATAAAGAATGGTAAAATAGATAGGGAAGATTTAATTCAAGAAGGACGTTTAGGTCTTTTAAAAGCTGCTGAAAAGTTTGATTTAAATCGTCCTAATTATTTTTCTACTTATGCAGTTTCTTGGATAAGACAATATATTAATAATGCTTTAAAAAATAATAATAGAACCATAAGATTATCTAGTTTAACATATAATTTATTATTAGAACTACATAATAAAGAACAAACTTTTTATTTAATAAATGGGGTATATCCTACTATAGAAGAATTAGCAAACGAAATGAAATTACCTATAAATAAAGTTAAAAAATTATTACTAGATAATGAAGATATTTTAAGTTTAGATACTTATATTAATGATGACAAAGATCTTAATTACTATTTAGAAGATACAAGTCAAGCATTTACTGATTATATTGATTTAAAATTATATATAGAAGAATTTAAAAATAATATTGAACTATCGGATATTAGTAAAAGAAATAAAGAAATTATTATGTTACGTTATGGACTTATGGGTGAAAGAAAATCTTTAGAAGATATTGGGCAAATGTTTAATCTTACTAAAGAGGGTGTAAGAAAAATTTTAACAAGAAGTTTATCTCAAATAGGATATGATAAAGATTTAAAAAGAATTGAAATCAAGAAATATAATATATAAATGAAGGAGATGATTAGATGAAAGATTTAAGAGTTGTTTTTATGGGAACACCAGAATTTGCGATTCCAGTTTTAAATAAATTAATAGAACTTACGAATGTTGTTTTAGTTGTTACAAGAGCTGATGCCTATGTAGGAAGAAAAAAGATTTTAACACCATCACCAATTAAAGAAGTAGCAATTAACAATAATATACCAGTTATAACTCCCAATAAATTAAAAGAAGAATATCAAAATATTTTAGATTATAAACCAGATTTAATTGTAACATGTGCTTATGGTAAAATATTAAATAAAGAAATATTAGATTATCCTAAATATGGTTGTCTTAATATTCATGCTTCTTTATTACCTAAATATAGAGGATCATCACCAATGCAATATGCTATAATGAATGGTGATAAAAAAACAGGAGTTACTCTTATGTATATGGATGAAGGAATGGATACCGGAGATATTATAGATACATTAGAATGTAATATTAATGAAACAGATACTTTAGAAGATATTCATAATACCTTAATGGTTTTAGGAGCTAATATAATTGCAAAGAATTTAGAAAATATTATCAACAATAATATTACAAGAATTAAACAAGATAATAATTTAGCTACATATGCTCCAAAAATAGAAAGAGAAGATGAAGAATTAGATTTTAATAATGATGTTATTAAGATATATAATAAAATAAGAGCTTTTAGTCCTTATCCTTTAACAAGAACAATTATTTTAGATGAAGAAGTAAAAATTGTTAAAGCGCATTATGAACTAACTAAATGTGATATAGGTAAAATTTATCAAAATAAAGATAATTTGGGAATTGGCTGTTTAAATGGTATAATATATTTTGATATAATAAAACCAGTTGGTAAAAATATGATGGATATTAAAAGTTATTTAAATGGTAAAAAAAGTAAATAAGTGTTGTATTGAGGTGTTTCTTTATGAAATTAAAATTAATTATAATAAATTTCTTAACATTAATTAGAGTTATTGGGGTAATATTATTAGTGCCAGTTTATCATTATTGTGGTGGCTTTATGACAGGTGTTTTAGCACTTATTTGCTATCTTACCGATAGTTTAGATGGTATTCTTGCTCGAAAATGGTCTGCCTCTACATTTTTTGGAGCTTTATTTGATGGAACAGCTGATAAATTATTTACAATTATGAATTTTATTGTCTTATACTTGATTACTCCTTTTGCTTTAATTCCTATTTTCTTTGAAATAAGTATTGTAATAACTCAAATATTAAAATTTAAAAATAATTTAAATTTACAATCTAATATAATAGGTAAGTTTAAAGTTTGGGTATTAGCTATATGTGTTGTCTTAACTTTTATAATTAGTGATATTAATAGTATTAGTTTTATAAGTAGTAGTCTTAAAAATATTTTTAATTCTTTAAATATGAAGAATGTCTATTTAATTTTATTAACACCAGCAATTATAATAGAGTTTTTAACATTAATTAGTTATATATTAGATGTTGTGGCTCCTAAAAAGATAAAAAGAAAAAATGCTCAAAGAAAAGAAATTGAGATACCTAAAATGGATGGTAAAACGACTTGGGAAAGATTTAAATTAATTGGGTTAAATCCGGAATTTTATCAAAAACATTGTAATGATAAAAATTTAAAAAAATTAACTACCGCAATTATTAAAGGAGATAAAAAGTGAAAGAGATCGTTGAAAGATTAACTAAATTAAAGAAAACAATTAGTACCATGGAATCTTGTACAGGTGGTTATATTGTTAATGCTATTACTAATGTAGAAGGTGCTAGTGAAGTGATAAAGTTTAGTGCAGTTACTTATGCTAATGAATTTAAAATAAAGATGGGTGTTGATAAAGATACAATTAGTAAATATACAGTTTATAGTAGAGAAGTAGCTAGAGAAATGAGTAAAAAAATAGCAGAATTCACAAACTCTAATTATGGTATTGGAATAACTGGTCAATTAAAGAAAAAAGATATCCATAATTTAACCAATGAAGATAACAAAGTTTATATTAGTATATATGATAATGATAATCATCAATATTATGAACAAATATATGAATGTATTAGTAATAAAAGATGTGAAAATAAAGATAATATCAGTAAGTTAATAGAAAAAATGTTAAAAGATATTATAAAATAAGTAGATTAAAATACTTATTTTTTATTGGCATTTTTTTACTTAAATAGAGTATCAAAAATAGTTAATTTTCTTTTACTCATTTTGACAAAAAAAGCATTGTAAAACGAACAAAAAAATTTATAAAAATTTATAAAAATAAAAATATAGGTAGAATCTAAGTAAAATGTTTTTTGAAGATTAAAAATTAAAAAAAATGAAAATGTTCGTTTTACATTTTTGAAAAAAAACATAAAAAAAACATTGATTAAGAAGAAGATGATGTTATAATGAAATTGTAATGGAGAGGTAATATGAAAGAAGAGGTAATAAATGATTTAATTGTTGTTAAAAGAAGTGGCCAAAGAGTCCCTTTTAACCGAACAAAAATAGCAATTGCTATAAAAAAAGGCTTTGATAGTGTATATGAAGATTATGATGAAAAAATAGTTAATAAAATACTAGAAAAAGTTATTAAAACGATTGAAAAAGAATATCAAGAAAGAAAGACAATTGGTATTGAAGAAATTCAAGATATTATTGAAAAAGAGTTACAAAAAACAGACGAAAGTGTTTATAAATCTTTCTCTGAATATCGGGAAAGAAGAGCAGCATCTAGAGAAGCTTTTGTAGGACTTAGTAAACCCCAACATAAATTTGTTAAAGCAATTGAATCTTTAGGACTTAAAAGTTCAAAAGAAGAAAATGCCAAAAGAGAAAACGCTAATATCGATGGTGATGGTCCAATGGGAACAATGCTTCATTTTGGAGCAACAGTTTCTAAAGAATTCGGTAAAGCTTATTTGATGGATGCTAAATATGCTAGAGCTCATGATGAAGGAGCAATTCATATCCACGATTTAGATTTCTTAGCAATGGGTACAACAACTTGTAATCAAATTGATTTAGAGAAATTATTTAAAAATGGTTTTTCGACAGGACACGGTCATTTAAGAACGCCAAATGATATTATGAGTTATACAGCACTAGCAGCTATTTGTATTCAAGCTAATCAAAATGATCAACATGGTGGTCAAAGTATTCCAATGTTTGATTATTATATGGCTCCAGGTGTTAAGAAAACATTTAAGAAACAATTAAAACAAACTTTATATGATTTTCTTGATTTAGATGGATTTTTAGGCGAAATTAATTTTGATAAAATAGTTGAAGTTATTAATAAACAAGATACTATTGCTTATGATCCCAAAGAAATATTTAAAGATTTTATAACAAGTGATAGATTAGAAGAAATAATTGTAAAAGGTTATGATAAAGCGATGGCTAAAACTGATCGTATTACATATCAAGCTATGGAAGCATTTATTCATAACTTAAATACAATGCATAGTAGAGCAGGAGCTCAAGTACCATTCTCATCAGTAAACTTTGGTACAGATACATCTCCAGAAGGAAGAATGGTAATTAAGAATTTCTTACTTGCAACCGATGCTGGACTTGGTCATGGTGAAACACCTATTTTCCCAATTTCAATCTTTAAATTAAGAGAGGGTGTTAGCTATAATGTTGATGATCCAAACTATGATTTATTTAAATTAGCTTGTAAAGTATCGGCTAAAAGAATGTTCCCTAACTTCTCATTTATGGATTCATCATTTAATAAACCTTATTTAAAAGGTATGGATCCTAAAACAGAAGTAGCATATATGGGATGTAGAACAAGAGTTATTGGTAATGTTGTCGATCCTGAAAAACAAATTACACCAGGAAGAGGAAACTTATCATTTACGACAATAAATTTACCAAGACTTGGTATAAAACATGGTATAGTTGATGGCAGTAGAACAAAAGCTGATATGAAAGGCTTCTATGAAGAATTAGATGAATTACTTGATTTATGTAAAGGTCAATTACTTCAAAGATTCGATATTCAATGTAGTAAATCAGTAGCTAACTTTAAATTCTTACTTGGTTCACACGTTTGGCTTGATTCAGAAAAATTAGAACCAGGACAAAAAATTAGAAAAGTATTAAAACATGGAACGTTATCAATTGGTTTTATTGGTCTTGCTGAATGTTTAAAAGCTTTAATTGGTGAACATCATGGTGAAAGTGATAAAGCCCAAAAGTTAGGACTTGAAATAGTTTCCCATATGCGTGAAAAATGTGATCAATATTCTGAAGAAATGAAACTTAACTTTACTTGTCTTGCTACCCCTGCTGAGGGATTAAGTGGTAGATTTGTTGGTATCGATAGATCAATCTATGGTAAGATTAAAGGCGTAACAGATAGAGAATATTATACTAATTCATTCCATGTCCCAGTTTATTATAAAACAACTATTCAACATAAAATGGAAATTGAAGGTAAATATCATAAACTTACTAATGCTGGTCATATTTCTTATATTGAAATAGATGGTGATACAGCTAATAATGTTGAAGCATTTGAAAAAATAATTCGTATTATGCATGATAATGATATAGGTTATGGGGCAGTTAACCATCCAGTTGATAGAGATCCAGTTTGTGGTTATGTTGGAGTTATTAATGATGTATGTCCAAGATGTGGTAGAAGAAATTTTGAAGGGGTTCCGGTTGAAACAATAAATAGCTTAGAGTGTGATTGCTAAAATAGAAAATAGAAAGAGGAGGAATATTTTATGGAAGCAACAAAAAAATGTAAAACTATTGGTGAAGGAGTAGGATTTGAAAATATCCGTCGTATTACAGGTTATCTTGTAGGTACACTAGATAGATTCAATAATGCTAAAAAAGCTGAAGAACATGATCGTGTAAAACATACTGGTGTAACATCTAGCGAAAAATGTGAAAAAACTGCTTAAGGAATACGTTTATGAAGATAAGACTAGCAGCACCACTTCAATGTGATAGTGTTGTTGATGGTTTGGGAGTTAGGACAGTTATTTGGACGCAAGGATGTTCTCATAATTGTCCTTTTTGCCAAAACCCTAGTACACATGATTTTAATGGTGGTGCCGATTTTGAAATAGATGATATTTGTAAGGAATTACAAGATATCAAAAAGAATAAAAAACAAGATGGAATAACTCTTAGTGGGGGAGATCCAATGTTTCAAGTAGATAGTGTTCTAGAAATTGCTAAATTTGCAAAAAAAATTGGCTTAAATGTTTGGTGTTATACTGGTTTTACTTATGAACAAGTATTAGATTTAGGTAAAAAGAATCCTAATTATTTAGAATTACTTAAGTATATAGATGTTTTAGTTGATGGAAGATTTGAAAATGATAAAAAAGATTTAAATTTACTTTTTAGAGGATCTTCTAATCAAAGATTAATCGATGTACCGAAAACATTAAAATTAGGAAAAGTAACTTTAATACCTGAAAGTGATGGTATTATGGAAAAATATAAACCTAAAGAGAAATTATATATTTAAATGTTGAAAACTATGTTGTTTTCGACATTTTTTTACATAAAAAAGATTTAAAACTTATTAAAATAATAATAAATAAAGTATAATTAAAGTAAAGATAGAAAGGTTTGTATGAAAAAGATATTAGTTGCAGTTATAATTTTATTATTAATATTTGTTCCAAGAGTAAATGCTTCAAGTAATGATCGTTTTGTTTTTGAACAAGCTAATTCAAAATTTAATAATGTTAGTCCAACTGATACCCATTTTGATTTAAGAAATTATAATTTATTAACTGATGTTAAAAATCAAAATAATACTAATGCTTGTTGGGCTTTTGCTACAAACACTTCTATTGAAAGTAACTTATTATTAAATAATATGGGTTATTATGATTTATCAGAAGCACACTTAGAATTAGCTACACAAAGTACATATATGTATAATGATACTTTTAAAAGAAGCGTTAATAATGGGGGAAACTTTTATGTTTCAGCAGCATATTTAATGAATTCTTATGGTTCAGTTTATGAAAGTGAATTACCTTTTTCTAAACTATTAAATTTATATAATAATAATATTTTAGTAAATAATAATGAAGTAACTAATGTTAAAGGAAAAATAGATGTTAATTCGATTGCCTTTATAGGTAC
Organism: uncultured Bacilli bacterium; assembly: GCA_947627915.1. GTDB lineage: Bacteria > Bacillota_I > Bacilli_A > RF39 > UBA660 > SIG200. The sequence continues at coordinate 36,834 of CANQXT010000002.1, read as the reverse complement.
TAATAGTAAATGTACACCAAGTGTTATAAGTGATATAAAAGAATATTTAATTACTAATGGGGCTTTAGCAGCAACTATGTATGTAGATAATACAAATGTCTTTAAAAAATATAATTATTATAATGGTTTAGAAAGAGAAGATCTTTTAGGTAATAAAATCGCCGCCAATCAAAACGTTAACCATGGTGTAACAATTATTGGTTGGGATGATAATGTATCTGTAAGTGAATTTGGTACCTCTAATCCTCCAACTAGAAATGGTGCTTTTATTATTCAAAATTCATATGGTAAAAGTATGTCTATTGGTTCAGTTAATAGTATAAGAAATATGTTATTTAATAAATATAATAATAGATTAAATATTATGTCTTTAGATGAATTAACTGAAGATAGAATAATATTCTTAATATCTAATTTATATGAAGTAAATATAGAAGATGTTTATATAAATAATAATATGGTTTATATTAATATTGGAGATAAAGGATATCAATATGTATCTTATGATGATATTCATATATGCGGTAATGTAGTAGGATTTTTTAATGCTTCTAATGAAGTTGAAGACTATAGTTATTATTATGATTATTTAGGTTATAATGCTGTTTATAATATTGATAGAAAAACAGTTAATTTATTGAGTTTCTTTGATAAAAAGAGTAGTAATAATGAAGAATTACAAGAAGTATCAATGTTTTTTACCGAACCAAATCAAAAATATGAAGTATATTTTGCTAATGGTGAAGAAAAGAATACTAATAATGCCATTAAAATAGCGGAAGGTGTTTCAAAATTTGTTGGTTATGATACAATTAAAATAAATAATAAACCAATTATAAAAAGTGATCGTTTTACTATATTAATTAAATTATCAAGTGATAATAATATTAATTTAGGAGTTTCTTTAAAATTAGATGGTAATTATGAAGATATTAAATTAACAAGTGATGTTCAATTTATATCCATTGATGGCGATAATTATGCTGATGTTAGTTTATTAGATGGGGGTAATTTTCAATTAACTATTAAAGCTTACACTAATGATTCTATAAAAGAAAGTAATTTAATTGAACATGATAATACCCCAGATAAAAATATTAATGTTTTAATTGATAAGAATATTCAAAATAATAATTTTGTTACGACATTTAAAAAAAATAGTCTTATTATAATTATATCTAGTAGTATAGTAATCTTTCTAATAGTATTATTAATTAAAGTTATAACTAAAAAAGAAGTAGATTAGACTTTAATATAGTAATTTGATATAATATTTTATTATAAAATTATTATTAGAAAGGAATTTATTTTATGACTAAGAAATCTTTCAATGAAATAAAAAAATATGATACTTTTATTTTTGATAAATTTAATATTACTTATAATAAGAATGATATCGAAATAGAATATTATTATGAAATAAAAAATTTAAAAAAATTTATCCATAAATTAATAATTCCTTATACCAATAATAATTTAAATAAGAAGTTTATAGAGAAATTAGCTTTTAATATTGGTTTATTAGAAATAGTAAGTTATTGGAAAAGTACTATATCTCCAAATATAATTATTAATTGTGGTAATATAACAAATAAACAAAAAGAATTTTTTAAAAAATTATATTACCGTGGTTTAAGTGAATTCTTTTATCTTAATAATTTAGAACCGGATTATAATACTTTTGTTAATTTTAAATGTAATGGTCCTTATTATAATGAAAATATAGATTATAGTGGCTCTGGTAGTTTAGTCGCTATTGGCGGTGGTAAAGACTCTTGTGTTACTCTTAGTATATATCCTAAAAAAGATGTTAGTTGTTTTATGGTAAATCCTAAAGAAGTAATGTTAAATTGTGCTTATGCTAAAGGGATTAAAGATGACCAAATATATAAAGTCCAAAGAATGATTGATAAAGGACTTTTAGAATTAAATGAAGAAGGATTCTTAAATGGTCATACACCTTTTTCCGCTATGATTGCGTTTGTTTCTTTTTTAACTATTTATTTAAATAATAAAGAAAGAATCTTAGTATCTAATGAAAGTAGTGCTAATGAAGCAAATATTAAAGATACCAATATAAATCATCAATATTCCAAATCTTATGAATTTGAAAAAGATTTTCAAGATTATGCCAAAGAATTTTTAAATCCTAATATTAAATATTATTCTTTTTTAAGACCATTAAGTGAATATCAAATAGCAATGCTTTTTGCTAAGAAGAAAGAATATCATCAAATATTTAAAAGCTGTAATATTGGTAGTAAAAAAGTTCCTTGGAATTGGTGTTGTAATTGTTCAAAATGTTTATTTGTATATTCTTTATTATCGCCTTTCTTATATGAAGAAGATTTAATTAATATCTTTGGGGAAGATTTATTTAAAAAAGAAGATTTATTAAATATTTTTATTGATTTAATAGGTAAAGGAGATCAAAAACCATTTGAATGTGTGGGTACATTTGAAGAAATTAATTATGCAATTACAAAAACAATTAGTAAATTAAGTAAAGATAATTTACCATATTTATTAGATTATTATTATCATAATTATTATGATGAAAATATTTTAAAGAAAGATTTAGAACATCAATTTAATAATTATAATAATTTACCAGAAGATGAATGTAATTATATAAAGGAGATTATAAATAATGATAAATGAAATAATCAATATGTTTAAAAATAAAAAAATAGGTATTTTAGGATTTGGAAGAGAAGGAATAGCTACTTATAATTTTATTAGAAAATATTTACAAGATATACCTATTACTATTATTGATTTAGTTAATCAAAGTAATAATAATGTTGTAAGTAATGATCATAATGTTAATTTTGTTTATGGAGATAATTATTTAGAAAATTTAGAACAATATGATTTAATTATGAAAACACCAGGTATAAGTTTAAAAGATATTGATACTAGTAATCTAAATATAACATCTCAAATGGAAATATTACTCCAATTATATCGGGATAAAGTAATTGGGGTTACAGGAACTAAAGGTAAAACCACTACCACAACCTTAATTTATAAGATATTAAAAAAGAATGGTCTTGATGCTATTTTAGCAGGTAATATGGGAATACCTGTTTTCTCTATTTTAGATAATATCAAAGATGATACTATTTTAGTTTTAGAAATGTCTTCCCATCAATTAGAGTTTATTAATGTATCACCTCATATTGGAATTGTTTTAAATTTATTTGAAGATCATTTAGATCATGCTGGTAGTTTAGAAAATTACTATAATGCGAAAATGAATATGTTTAAATATCAAAATAGTAACGATTATATGATATATTGTCAAGATAATGTTAATTTAAATAATATTATTAAGGAAAGAAATTTTAAAGGACAAAAATTAACTATAGATATGCATAATAAAGCTACAACATATTTAAATAATGATATAGTTTATTATAAAGATATAGAAGTATTTAATAGCAATATGGAAAGAAAATTAAAAGGATTACATAATCTAGAGAATATAATGGTGGCTTATACAGTTAGTAAAGTTTTAAATTTAGATGATCGTAAAACTATCCAAGCGATTAAAGAATTTGAACCAGTGGCTTATCGTTTAGAAAATATTGGGGTAGTAGATGGCGTTACATATTATGTTGATACTTTAGCTACTATTCCAGAAGCTACTATAAATGCTATTAAAGCAATTGATGATATTAATACTTTAATATTTGGAGGTATGGATAGAGGTATATCTTATGATATATTTATAGATTTTTTACAAAAGAGTAATATAGAACATTTTATATGTATGCCAACGACAGGGCATAAAATAGCTAAGTATTTATCTAAAGATAAAGTATACTTAGTTGATACTTTAGAAGAAGCATGTTCTTTAGCTAAAAAAATAACTAAAAAAAATAAAGTTTGTTTGTTATCACCGGCAGCATCTTCCTATAATCAATTTAAAAATTATGCGGAAAAAGGAGACAAGTTTAAAGAATATATATTTGCTGAAAAAAATGACGAAAAAAATAGTTGAAAATTTTAGTATTTAAAGTTATAATTGTTATATAGTAGTCAAAGGGGCTGATAGTTATGAATAATGAAATGAATAATAATGGTAATGTTATAGGTAGTGTAACAAATGAACCCAATAATCAAGCTGGTTTTACAGTAATGATGAATGATAATCCAGGTCAAGTAATGAATAATGGGGCTAATCAAATGCCTAATCCAAATCCTGGTAATGTGGTAATGGGACCTTCTCCTACACAAGCATCACCAACACCAAGTCCAGAACCAGTAAATCCAACGCCGGTAAATCCAATTAACCCAACGCCAGTAAATCCAGTTCCCGCTGAACCAACACCAGTTAATCCAACTCCTGTAAATGTAGTGGGACCAAATTCAACTCCAGTTATGGGTCCAGAAGTTCCAAATAATGGTCCTAGTGCTCCAATGCCAAATTACACTAATCCCCAAACAATACCAGATAATAATATGGCAAATCCTAATCCAGTACCTAATAATACTTTAGGAGATATGCCAGGATTTGAAAGTGGTGGAGTTGTAGGCACTACACCACCAATATCATTAGATCCAGAAAAGAAACCAAAAAAGAAAAATAATTTTACGTTATTTATTATAATAATTGTTGTATTATTAATTGCAATCGGAGCAGGTGTTTATTTTATATTAAATAAAACTGGTGGTAAAGCTGAAAAGACAAGTATTGAAACAAGAAACTTAGAAATTAGTATTGGCCAAGAATTACCAGAAGATATAAAAGTATATGCTTCAATTAAAGGAACTGCTGCTGAAAATTGTTCAAAAGATATATCTCAAGTTAATATTAATAAAGCTGGAGAATATGAATTTGAAATAAAATGTGGTGGAACAGTTCAAAAAGGTAAAGTAACTGTAAAAGATGATAGAGAAATAGAAGTTACTAATGTAGTTGTTTATAAAGTAGCAGGTGATACAATAGAAGCTAAAGAATTTGCTACAAGTACTGATACTACTTTAACTTATGAATTCTTCGATCAAAATGAAGTTAATACAAGAATTAATATTCCAGGAACTCATAATATAAGACTTAAAGCTACAAGTACAAATGGTAAAACTTTAGAATTTGATTCTAAATTAATTGTTACTCAATATCCAGTTAAGAGATATTATAATTGTGCAATATCAAGTGATGAAATGATTGAACCACAAGGTACAAAAAGTGTATCATATCGTTTTGTAATATCAGATGGTTTAGAAAATGGTGAAACAGTTTCTAATATATATGGTGGTTTAGCTCAAGAAATATATAAATTTGTAATTAATGATGAAGCAAAATATAATGAATTAAAAACTACATATGCTACTGATAAACAAGTTACTATTGATGGTATTTTAGGAAATCATTTAAATCTTACATTTGATGATGCTAATAAAACAATTACAATTATAAATGAACTTGATAATAGTGCATTAGAAACTATTCATGGTGCTGATAAATTTACAACTTATAGTGCATTAAGTCAATACTTTAGTGGTCAACTTGGATATTCATGTCAAGTAGAAAATCCAAATTAATAAATAATTTAAAAAGATAGAATATAAAAGCATTCTATCTTTTTTTATGTTATAATTTGATGAGAAAGAGGAATAATATGATATATTTAGATTATAGTGCAACTACACCAGTTAATAAAGATGTTTTAGAAAGTTTCAATTATATAACTAATAATTTTATAGGAAATGCTAATTCTTTACATAAATTAGGAATAAAAAATAATCAATTAATTATGGCTTCAACAAAACAAATAAAAGATATTCTTCATTTAAATGATGAAGAAATAATTTATACTAGTAATGTTAGTGAAGCTAATAACTTAGCTTTAAAAGGAATATGTTTAAAATATCAAAATAGAGGTAAACATATTATAACTACTAAATATGAACATTCATCTGTTATAGAAACGCTTAAATATTTAGAAGAAAAATATGGTTTTGAAATATCTTATGTTAAGAGTGATAAAAATGGTGTAGTAGATATTAATGATTTAGAAAATATTATGACTGATAATACTATTTTAGTTAGTATATGCGCTGTTAATAGTGAGATAGGTATTTTAAATCCCATTGAAAAGATAGGAGAAATTTTAAAAAAATATCCTAAATGTTTTTTTCATTCTGATTTAACGCAAAGTCTAGGAAAAATAAATATAAATATGGAAAATATAGATTTAATAAGTATTTCTTCCCATAAGATTTATGGTTTACCAGGAATTGCAGCTTTAATTAAAAAGAAAAATATTCTTTTAGAACCATTAATTCATGGTGGTAAATCAACAACTATTTATCGAAGTGGAACACCTAATCATGCTTTAATTGCCTCTTTTGCTAAAGCTATAAGATTAAGTTGTGAGAAAATAGAAAGTAAATACGAATATGTTAAATCTTTAAATGAAGATTTACAAAAAGAATTAAAAAAATTACCTTACATTAAAATTAATAGTAATTCTTCTTGTATTCCTTATATATTAAATATTAGTATTATAGGTATAAAATCAGAAACTATTATTCATGCTTTAGAAGAAGACGATATCTATATTTCGGCTTCTACTGCTTGTAATAGTGATGACTATAGTACTAATGTTTTAGAACTTACTAATGATATGGAAAGAGCTAAATCTAGTTTAAGAATTAGCTTATCCCATTTAACAACTAAAACAGAAATAGAAATCTTTTTAAAAAGTTTACAAAAACATTGTGAAAAATTATTATTAACTAAATAGTCATTTTTACTTTTCATTATTAATATAAGGACATACTTTATTAATGGGAGGGTAAAATGAATAACGTTGAACGTGCTAGATGTATTATTGAACAATTTAATAAATGTTACCGACCAAGTGGATGTTGCTGTTTTAGTCCTACAGGGGGTGGAAGTACGATAACACCGACATTGCAAATAGGAACTGTAACAACTGGTGCTCCAGGAAGTGAAGCTGCTGCGAGTATAACGGGAGTTGCACCTAATTTTATTTTAAATTTAACAATACCTCAAGGTCCAACGGGTCCTATTGGAGAAACTGGTCCTACAGGTCCAACTGGAGAAACTGGTCCAACAGGTCCTATTGGAGAAACTGGTCCAACAGGTCCAACTGGAGAAACTGGTCCTACAGGTCCAACTGGAGAAACTGGTCCTACAGGTCCAACAGGAATAGAAGGTCCAACAGGTCCAACTGGAGAAACTGGTCCAACAGGTCCAACAGGATTAGAAGGTCCAACAGGTCCAACTGGAGAAACTGGTCCAACAGGTCCAACAGGTCCAGAAGGTCCAACCGGTCCAACTGGTCCAGCAGCCGGATAGGTTTAAAGAAAAGTAGATATTTAGTGTCTACTTTTTTTATGCTTAACAAATTATTTCCTTTAATTTGACATATAATGTAAAGTGTGTTAAAATAGCATTGTTGTTAATTAATCAGGGGGGTAATTAACAAATAGGTCCTGTTGTATTCCAACGGGATTTTTAAAGGAGAAAATTTATGCAAGAAAGTAATTCAACTTATATTAATAATTTAATTGGCCAATATAAAAAGGCTATGGACTCAAGTGATACTGAATTAATCGATATGAATGATTTTGTATTATGGTGTACACAAAGACAAGATATGGCTTTAAAATATATAAGATTATTAAAAAGATTAAATTTACCTAATGAACAATTATATGAACTTAATAAAGGTTTTCTAGATTCTTTATCTTTTGTTAAAGATTATTTATTAGTTACACCATATAATGAAAATATTGATAATAATAAAATAGTTGCCGAACAAATTATTTATAATAATAAAAATGTAATTATTAAAAAAGATGACAATTATTTTATTCCTAATTCTTTAGGATTTATAACCCAAAATCCTTATGATTATAAATCTTTAGAATTATTAAAAAATATTCATAATAATAGTAAATATGGTATTGTTGTTGGTATATATGGTAATATTTATGATAAAGATTGGTTATATAAATTTAATCAAATGAAAAATTTTAAAAATGATTTAGAATTACCATATGTAGAAGAAATTAGAACATATGATAAAAATGTTTATTGTCAAGTAGTAGCAAGTAAGAAATTGATTAAAAAGTAGAATACTTAACTAATCAATTTTTTTATTTTAGCATAAATTATTTTAGGTGATATATTGAAAAATTATAAAGTATGTGTTTATGCTATATCTAAAAATGAAGAAAAATTTGCTGCTAGATGGGCTGATTCAGTAAAAGATGCTGATAAAATAATTGTATTAGATACTGGTTCAACTGATAAGACAGTAGACATATTGAAATCTAAAGGGGTAGAAGTTACTTCAAAAGTAATTACACCATGGCGTTTTGATATAGCTCGAAATGAATCTTTAAAATTAATTCCCGAAGATTATGATATTTGCTTTTGCATGGATTTAGATGAAGTAGTAGAGGAAGGATGGAAAGAAAAATTATTATCTATATGGAATGATGATATTACAAGAGTTCGTTATACATATAATTGGTCTTTAAATGAATATAATAAACCAGAAACAACATTTATGACTAATAAAATACATAAAAATGGTTTATATAAATGGGAACATCCAGTTCATGAAATATTAGTTCCAGATGGAGAAGAGAAAGAAATTTTATATCCGAATATTGTTGTAAATCATTATCCAGATCAAACTAAATCAAGAAGTAATTATTTACCTCTTTTAGAATTAAGTGTTAAAGAAGATCCTGAAGATGATCGGAATATGCATTATTTAGGTCGAGAATATATGTATTATCAAAAGTGGGATGATGCAATTAGTACTTTAAAAAAACACTTAAATTTAAAAAAAGCAACTTGGAAAGATGAAAGATGTGCTTCAATGCGTTTTATAGCAAGATCTTATAGTGGTAAAAATGATATTGAAAAAGCTAAAGAATGGTATCGAAAAGCTATTGGAGAAGCACCATATTTAAGAGAAAGTTATGTTGAATTAGCATATCTATATTATTTAGAAAATAATTTTGAAGAAGCTTATAATTTATTACAACAAGCATTTATGATAAAAGAAAAAAGTAATAGTTATATTAATGAACAATTTGCTTGGAATAGTTTTATTTATGATCTATATAGTATATGTGCTTTTAATTTAAAAAAATATTCTGAAGCCGTTACTAATGTAAAAATAGCTTTAAATTTAGATCCAAATAATTTACGTTTACAATTAAATTTAGAACAAATGGAAAAATACGTATAAAAAAATGTCAATTTATAATGATGAATTTGACTTTATAATTGTTATTAGTATATAATAATGTTATAAAGTAAAGGGAGTAGTTATTATGGATAAATCGAATAAAAAAATGTTATTTTATACTATTCTTATAATTGGATTATTAATTGTATTAGTTACAGGAGCAACATATGCTTACTTTAATGTTCCATTTACAAGAGCTACAGAAACTGTTAAAGCTATTGTAGAAGGACCTCCAGATGGAAGTGTAGTTATTACTAGTGGAGAAGTTTTATCTTTGAATATGGAAAGAGCTGGAATGATGCAACAAGATGCTGATAAAACTTTTTATGCAACTACTAATGGTAAACCTGTAGAAGAACAAGAAGAAAAGCCTGTCGTAGCAACGGCAACGGCAATTGGTAGTTATACTTTTAATTGTGATTATAAATTGCATGTTGCAATGGATGGTACTATGTATGATGCTTTTCAAAAATTACAGGATAAGTCAAAAGGTCAAATAGTTTTAACTGTTGATAATAATGAATATGATTTTGCTGATTCAACACCTGATTTTACAAAAGGTTTTGATGTTACTGGTCAAATTACAAATTTAAATGCTAATAATCCTCAAAAAATAAATGCTCAATTTAAAATTGTTAATAAAACTGATAAAAATCAAACTGATTTAAAGGGAACAAATGTTAAGTTTACCTTTTCAATAGTAGAATTTACTTGCAAATAAAAAAGAAGATTGTCTTCTTTTTTTTATTCGTTAATTAATACAGCATGAATTACTAAACGACTTTTACCATTATTTGTACAAGTAGATAAAGTTAATATTTTATCTTCTGTTGAAACGGGAACATTAAAATTATATTTACTTCTTTTAGTAATTAAATCTAAGAAGTTTTGATATTTTTCTGTAGTACTAAACTCAGCAATTAAATAGTCACTAGTTTTATCTACAACATATATTGAAAATATTTGCCAATTCATCTTTTTATATAAAGAACTAAATTCAATTATTTGATTTTCTTTTTTAGTATACCAACTTGCTGATTTAGCTTTATAAAGAGTTCCAAACATAACACCACTATAATACATATTATGACCAAAGATAATAGTGTTTGTACTTAATGTTTCCATATTAGCTCGATAATCAGCAAAAACCCAACCACTTTTTTCATCTTCTTTTCTAAAGTTATGTGTTAAATAATAATCATTATCATTACTTTGAACTACAGGATAATCAATATTAGTATTATTTACTTTTAACCAACCAACAGTATCTTCATTAATTGTTAATAATGCTTTCATATCTCTTGTAATTTCTTCTTTTTCTTGAGGAACACTAGGTTCTTTGTTTTCTTCAACATCTGGTGTCTTATTCTCATCTACATTTGGAATTTCTTCACTAGGAGTATTTGGTTCCTCGATTATATTATCTTGGTTATCATTATTTTCTTCAACATATTCGGCAATAACATCTTTTATATCATTTTGAATATCATCAACTGTCTGCATTGATCTATAATTAGAATAGAAAACATAAACAACTAACGAACCAACAAAGAATAAAGAAATAATTATACATAATTTAATAGTGTTTAATTGAACTTGACTCATTAAATTATTTTCCAAATATTCTTTTGTATAATCTATCTTAAAAATAATCTTATTAGTTTTTTGATTCTTTTTATTTATTTTCTTTAAATATTCAATTAAAGAAATATCATTAATATTCTGTTCGATATGAATTTTAATATTTTTTAATTTTTGACTATACATTAATTCTAAAATATTTTCAATATCATTTTTATTTAAAGAATTAATATAAATATGTTTTAAATAACGATTATTTTTAATAAAAGCTTCAAAATCATCTTCATCATTTTTGGAAAAAGGGAATGTTAATACTATTTTAGTTTTATAATAGATATCAGAATAATTATTTAAATTATTTGTTTCCATAAAATTACTTGAAAATAATATTTCATTTCTTGATGATACGACTATATTTTCTTTATCTAACATTTCTAATAAGAAGGTAGGAATATTATATACAGATACATATTTAATATTATTAGCGTTAATTATTTTTTCACATATTTTATAATTAAGTAATGTTTCTTCTAAAAGATGAAGATTAACTATTTTATTTATATTCTTTATAACATCAAGTATTAATGGAGCAATGGAAGATTCTTTTATAACTAAAGTATTTATATTATAATCATTTATTATTTCTTTAAGAAAACTATGCATTATTTTAATATTACTAGCAACATATTCTTCACTGAATAGTAATTCATTTTGACTAATAACATTAGTATTAATAATACTTTTTTGATCAGTTTTTAGTCTTTTCTTACATTGCACTAATAATTTATTTTCATTTATTTGAAATAATAACTTATTCATAATACTCTCCTAGTATATATAATAACACAATTTGACATAAATTAGTAAAAAAAATAAAAAAAATTATAAATTTATGTAGATTTTTGTATTTTTATGATATAATGTTGACATAATAGAGAGTAGGAGAGGATTTAGATGAAAAAGAATTTAGGTTTAATGGTTATGGTATTGGTAGCTTTATTTATTATGCCACTTAGTGTTAATGCCTCAATTAAATTAGGTGATAATGCTGATTGTACAGTTAATGATAAACTTCATACATGTTCATTCAAAATAACTATAGATAATGATAATGTTACTGAAAAAACTATTACTTTAACACCAGCTGGTGGAGCAGTTATTAATAGTGCTACTATTAGAGATGATGCTTCATTAGATTGGGAAATTAAAAACATTGATAAAGCTACTGTTAATGGTGTAGAAGTATGGAACGTAACTGTAAAAACAGCTGACAATAAAGCTAAAACTAAATGGGATGGTAAAATATTTGATTATACATACACTGAATCAGGAACTAAAGATTGTGCCGTAACATATTCAATTGGTAGTGCTCCTGCAACACCAACTACACCAACAACACCAGAGAAAAACCCACAAACTGGTTCAACATTACCTTATATAGCTTTAGGTGCAATTGTTTTAGTTGCTACTGCAGCTTATGTAACAACTAGAAATAAATCTAAAATGTATAAGATTTAATGATTTAGAAATTGGTCTTCTTTGGAAGACTTTTTTTATAAAAAAAGTACTTTTATTTTACATAAGTGAGTGATATAATTTTAGTAGGAGGTATGTAAAATATGACAGTAGTGCAAATTATTGGTCTTATAGTTGTTTTATTATTAGCAGTTATAAGTGGATTCTTAATTGTTAAAAAATCTAAATCACATGACTTAATAAAATGGGTTGGATTGTTTGCTTTTTTATCAATTGCTATGACTTGGATTTTTGAACAAAGTCAAGGATTTATTTATTCTGCTGAATTTGTTGGAATGGGATTAAATCCACAAGGTATAAGTGATATTCCATATATTATTTATTACTTAGTTCAATTATGTGGAGATAAAATAATATTCTTAATTTCATTAGGTTTATTCTATGGAATAGTATCTAAAACAAAAGGATATAATAAACTTGTTTCAACAATTGCTGAAAAATTTAAAGGAAAGGAAATATTATTTGCTCTTATAAGTTCATTTCTAATAACGGCAATGACTACATTATTTAATGAAACATTTGCTGTATTAGTATTTGTTCCATTTATTATTTCAATTGCTTTATCTATGAAGTTAGATAAGTTAAGTGCATTTGTAATATCATTTGGTTCAATACTAGTTGGTTTATTAGGATTAACTTATGGTGGAGAAGGATTAAATTGGTTAAATGAATATTTAACAGTTTCAGTTACTGATAACATTTTATATCGTTTATTAGTACTTGGTATAGCATTCATTTTATTTAATTTCTTTACAATATTACATATTAAAAAAGTATTAAATAAAAAGAATGTTAATGAAATAGAAGCTGATCCATTTAAAGTTGAAAAAGTAGATAAAAAAGCTCATGTTGTTTTAGCAGCAATTGGTATGGCTTTCTTATTTGTAATTGTTGTTTTAGGCTTTGTATCTTGGAAAAATATTTTTGGTTTAACAATATTTGATGATTTTCAAACTTGGTTAGTAGGTATTAAAATTAAAGATTTTGCTATTTTCCAAAGTATTATTGGTACAGTAGCTACACCAACAGTTAATGGTATGAGAGGTGCTTTTGGTACTTGGGATTTATTCGTTATGTCAGCTATCTTAATGGTTGCTAGCGTAGTAGTAGGTCTAATAGGTCGTATAAAGGTGGATGAATATCTTGAAGGATGTGCTTCAGGTATTAAAAAAATGTTATTACCTATTGTATTATTTATGGGTATTTATATGGTAATGACTGCTGGATATGTAAGTTTATATGTCCCAGCAATAATTAATTTAATTGGTGGTATAACTAAAACATTTAATCCATTCGTAACATCTTTAGCGGCTTTAATATCAAATACTTTATATACAGATTTATCATTAACTGCCTTTGCCGTTGCCCCATATTTTGCTTCAAATTTTGCTGATAACATTAATGCTGTTCATACAATATTTGCTACAATGTATGGTTTCGTTCAATTATGTTTACCAACAAGTGCTGTATTAATGATTGGTCTATCTTATTTAAAAATTGAATATAAGACTTGGATTAAATATATTTGGATATTTGCTCTTGGAATGCTAGTTATATTACTTGTATTATATACAATAATGACTTATATCTAAGAAATATAAAAAAGCTAACTTACAAAAAGTTAGTTTTTTTATATATTAATTATTATGTAATTTAAATTCTCTTAATATTTTAGTTAAAGCTCTTTTTTCAATTCTAGAGACATAACTTCTAGAAATTCCTAAGTAGTCAGCAATCTCTTTTTGGGTTAATTCTTTTTCATTATTTAAACCATATCTTTTAATAATTATTTCTTTTTCTCTTTTATTTAATTTTTGCATATATTTGTTTAATAAAGCAATATTATCTTTAATTTGTAAAGTATCAATAATATCTTCTTTTTTGTCTTCTAACATATCAACTAAATTAATTTCATTTCCTTCTTTATCATAACCAATGGAATCATTTAAAGAGATAGTTAATTGATTCTTTTTATTACTTCTATAATACATTAAGATTTCATTTTGAATACATCTAGCAGCATAAGTAGTTATTTTAACAGTAGGAGTTTTTTTATAAGTATCTATTCCTTTAATTAAACCAATTGTTCCAATCGATATTAAATCATCTGTATCGGTATTTTTACTATCAAATTTTTTAACAATATGGGCAACTAATCTTAAATTATGTTCAATAAGTTTACTACGGGCCTCATTATCGCCTTGTAACATTTTATCAACATACATATTTTCTTCTTCAGGGGTAAGGGGTGGAGGAAAAACATTATTACCATAAGAACCAGTAAAGAAAATCATATCTTTAATCAAATTAAAAAAATGTAAAAACATAAATAACACATCCTTATAAATTATATGTTAATTTAATATTTAAATACTTTTACAATGTGTATATTTTTAGATATAATATAATTGGGTGAAGTTAAATTGAAGAAAGTAGTTTTAGTTGACGGGAATAATTTATTATTTCGTTCTTATTATGCAACGGCCTATACAGGTACGATAATGCGTAATAGTAAAGGTTTTCCAACAAATGCCTTGTATGGCTTTGCAGGAATGATTAATAAAATAGTTAATGAGGAAAATCCAGAATATATGATGGTTGCCTTTGATATAGGTAAGAATTTTCGAAAAGAAAAATATGATTTTTATAAAGAGGGAAGGAGTGAAACACCAGAAGATTTAAAAATTCAAATGCCACTAGCAAGAAAGTTATTAGATGCGATGGGGATAAAATATTTAGAAATGTGTCCTTATGAAGCAGATGATATAATTGGGACAGTTGCTAAACTTGCGGAAAGTGATCCAGAATATTATTCACTAATTGTCTCAAGTGATAAAGACTTATTACAACTTATTAGTTTTGAAACAGAAATAAAATTATTAAAACAAACTGGATTTATTAGATATAATAATGAAAGTTTTCAAAAAGAATATGGTATAGAACCAATTAAAATAATTGATTTAAAAGCATTAATGGGGGATTCATCAGATAATATTCCAGGGGTTAAAGGAATTGGAGAAAAAACAGCTTTAAAATTATTACAAGAATATAGATCTTTAGATGGTATATATAATAATATAGATAAAATTAAAGGTAAAACAAAAGAAAAATTAGATTTAGATAAAGAGAATGCTTATATGAGTTATGAACTTGCTACTATATATAGAGATGTACCTTTAAATGTTAATTTTGAAGAATTTAAATATAATGGGTATAATTATGAACATTTAAAAGAAATGTATGAAGAATTAGAATTCTTTTCTATGTTAAAAAATTTACCAGTTAAAAAAGAAATCAAAGAATTTAATATAATAGATATAAATAATATAAAAGATTTAAAGTTAGAAGATAAAATAGCTCTTTATTTAGAAGTAGATGATATAAATTATCATAAAGGAAATATTCTTGGTTTAAGTATTACTGATCAAAATAATACTTATTATATTAAGAATGAATTAATTAAAGATGTTATACCTCTAATTAAAGATAAAGAAATATTAACATATGATTTAAAAAAAGTATTAATTAAATTAGATACTGATTTAAATTGTCATTTTGATATGATGGTCGCTGCTTATTTAGTTCAAGATAAAGCAAGTGATGATATTACAGAACTTATGCATATGTTTGATGAAAATATTTCTTCTTATGAAGAAGATAAAAAAAATAATTTTAGTAATTTAAGAAATAATATTTGTTTAAAAAGTAAATTTATTTATGAATATGCTGATAAAATAATGGAAGAAGTTAAAGAGTTAAAACAAGAAGATATATTTAATAATATTGAAATGCCTTTAATAAAAGTATTAGCAGATATGGAAAAAACAGGTTTTAAATTTGATGCTAGTCCTCTTAATAAAATGAAAGAAGATATTATTAAAAATATTGATATAATAAGTCATGAAATATATGATTTAAGTGGTGAAAAGTTTAATATAGCTAGTCCTAAACAATTAGGTATTGTTTTATTTGAAAAAATGGGTATAGGTAAGAGTAAAAAAATTAATAGGGGATATAAAACTGATATTAAAACATTAACTAAATATATTGATAAACATCCTATTATATCTAAAGTATTAGAATATCGTAATTTAAATAAATTATTATCAACTTATATTGAAGGATTACCAACTTATGTCTTAGATGATGGTAAAATACATACTATCTTTAATCAAACTCTAACAAGAACTGGTCGTTTATCATCAATGGAACCTAATTTACAAAATATACCGGTTAAGGAAGAATTGGGTAAGAAAATAAGATTAGCATTTATTCCTAGTAATGATCTTATTATAAGTGCTGATTATTCCCAAATTGAATTAAGAATATTAGCGCATATATCTAATTGTAAAGAATTAATTGATGCTTTTGTTAATGATGAAGATATTCATACTAAAGTAGCAGCGGACATTAATGGAGTAAGTGAAAAAGAAGTTACTAAACATATGCGTAGTACAGCTAAAGCAGTTATATTTGGAATAGTATATGGGATAAGTGGTTTTGGTTTAGGGGAAAATTTAAATATTTCTCGAGAAGAAGCTAATAAATTTATTGAAAAATATTATGAACTATATCCAGGAGTTAAGAATTATATGACTGATATTGTGAGAGAAGCTTATAAAACTGGTGAAGTTAAAACAATGTTTGGAAGAATAAGAAAAATTCAAGAATTAAAAGATACTAATTTTCATACTCGAACAATGGGGGAAAGAATGGCCTTAAATACTCCAATTCAAGGTAGTAGTGCTGATATTATGAAAATGGCTATGATTAAAGTATATGATAAAATTAAAGAAGTTAATTTAAAGAGTAAAATGATTTTACAAGTTCATGATGAAATAATTATTGATGCTTGTGAAGATGAAGTTGATAAACTAAAAGATATTTTAAAAGATGCAATGGAAAATATTGTAGAACTAAAAGTACCACTTAAAATAGAAATTAATTCAGGTATTAATTGGTATGATGCTAAATAAATTATAACTGTGAAATGTTGGTTTTCCCCAACATTTTTTTAATGAAAACTTGACACCGGGGGGGGTATTATATAATTATCTTATAAAATAGAGAAAAGCAAAATAGATAAGAGTTATCAACATAAAAGAGAGGGTTAAGAAATGAAGAAGATAATTATAGGAGTACTAGTAATAATAGAAATATTTTCATTGTATATGATGTATCAAATAAATAATAGTAAAAGTTTAAATGAAGTAAATATAAAAAATAATAAAATAAATAAAGATGTCTTTGCAGTATATTGGGATGAAAATGGAGATGGAACGTATACAGAATATAAGAAAACTAATTGGCCAGAGAAAGGATATACATTAGATTTATCTAAAACAGAATGTATGAATGAAAAAGGAGATAAACTAGAAGATCCAGAAATAAAATATAATCATGGAACAATAACATTAAGTAATACAGAAACAACATATTGTATATTGTACTTTGAAAAGTTGATGGCCAGTATATTAATATATGATAATTCAAATAATAGAACAAATTGTACAAATATTCAATGTGCAATAGATGAATTATATAAAGCAAATTTTTAAAAAAAGAAAGAAGAGTTAAGATATGAAGAAAGTAATAAAAAATAATTATAAGATATTAATAGGAATAATAATAGGAATAGTAATAATATCAATAAGTATCGTATATGCCGAAAGTACAATGATAGATAGTGAAGAAGTAACATATGATAATACAACAAGTCATGGAGAACATAATAATGTTCAAGAATCCATAGATGAATTATATGAAAGAAGTGGGTTACATAAGGAAGAATGGACTGATAAAGAATTAAAAGGAAATGATCCTGTACTAAAAGGAGATTTAATACCAGTAGAGATAAAACCAAATGGAGATGTATATTATGCCAATAAACATAGTGAATGGTATAACTATAGTGAGAAAAGATGGGCTAATGCCGTAATATTACAAAAAGGTAAAAGTTATTCGGTAGGACAAAAAATAGAAGAAACTGATATAAATGGATACTTTGTCTGGATACCAAGATATAAATATCAAGTATGGCATATAAATAGTGATAATGATGCAAAAGAAGGAAATACATTAACAAATGATAATTATAATACCTCAACAACCCAAGCATTAGGACAAGCAAGATTAATCAATATCGAGTTTGAAAGTAAAGAAACAAATAAAAGTAGTGCTGCAAAAGATGGAGACTGGTTAACCCATCCAGCATTTACATTAGGAGATAAAGAATTAAGTGGCATATGGGTAGGAAAGTTCGAAACCGGAGGAACATCATCAACCGATATGGTAGTAAAGCCAAACGTAACCTCATGGCGAAGTGCAACAGTAAAAACATTTTTTGATGCCGGAAAAAATTATGCAAGAGAGACATTAGATAGTCATATGATGAAGAATACAGAATGGGGAGCAGTAGCATACTTATCACATTCTAAATATGGAATAGGAACAGAAATAAGAATAAATAATAATTCAGAATATAAAACAGGATATAGCGCAGCAGCAAATACTGATCAAAGTATTTATCTAGGAACATATGGAACAGATGACAAAACAACTCAACCATATAATACTCCAACAGGTTACTTAGCAAGTACAACTGGAAATATAACAGGTGTATATGATATGTCTGGAGGAGCACACGAATATATGGCTGCTTATAGGGAAGGAACTGTAGGTAGTAGTGGTTTTACAAATGAATTAGACTTAACAAAAGAGGTAGAAAATGGTTATATAGATAAATATCCAAGTGATACTAACTCATATAGTAACAGAATCTTAGGAGATGCAACAGGAGAGATGGGACCATTCTATTACTATTGGGATAAAAATAGTGCTAAACATTATCATAACGTTTGGTATGCTGATGACTCGTACTTCATTGACTCTTCTTACCCGTGGTTCCTTCGAGGAGGATGTCAAGCCGATGGAGTCATGGCTGGTCAGTTTCACTTCGATGGGCATAATGGTATTGCTTCCGAAGCCTATGGCTTTCGTCTCGTTCTTTCTCCATCTAATTAACTCGTCAACGAAGACGATATAAAATAGAAACTTAACCCTGAAAGAGAATAAAAATCTCTTTCTTTTTAGGGTATATATTTTTAAAAAATTCAAATAATAATATTAATGTTCAAACTTGACACTTAAGGTGATGGTAATATATAATTCTGTTATAAAGTAAAGAGAGGTTTTAAAAAAATGAGAAGAGTTATTTTAACTGTATTAACAATATTATTTTTGTATCCTAGTATTGTTAATGCTGAAAATGTGGCTAAAATTAAAGAACAAGAGTATGAAACTTTACAAGAAGCAATTGATGAAGCAGTTGAAAATGATGAAATACTTTTATTAAGTGATGAAGCAACTTCAATAAAAGTTAGTGAAGATAAAAATATTAGTCTTAATTTAAATAGTCATTCTTTTAATAGTAATATAAATAATAGTGGTAAATTAGAAATAAAAGGACCAGGTAAATTGATTGCTACAACAACTGGAGATTTTCCTGTTTCAATAAATAATCAAGAATCTGGTGAATTATCCTTAAATAATTTAAATATTGATGATTTAAATACAGAACATATTGAAGCTAATTATTATTTTTATAATTCAGGAAAATTATCTTTAGAAGAAGTTACCTTAAATGGTGAAAGTATGTCTTATTTTATACTAAATATTAAAACAGGAGAAGTTACTATTAAAAATGGTAATTATACAACTCAAGGTGTTTTTCTTGAAAATCGAAATTTAGTTACAATTGAAGATGGAACATATAACTTTAATATGAATACATTTCATATTAGAAATACATCTGGTACATTTACTATAAATAATGGAAATTTTACTTCTAATACAGCATTAATAGATTTTGAGACTGGAAGTAGTACAATTATTAATAATGGTGTTTTTAATGTAAAAAATATTGTTAATTCTTTTGCTAGTTTATTTGGTGAAAATAAAACAACAATAGAAATAAATAATGGTACTTTTAATACAATTGATTCTGCTTTATTATTTGGTGTGTTAGCTAAAAATGTAGATATTATTTTTAATAACGGAACAATTACTTCAAATACTAAAGCTTATATTTTAAGTGATGCTTCTAATACTAAAGATAATAATCATTTTTATATAAATGGTGGGGTTATTGATGCTAAAAATAGTGAAGGAATTTTATTTAATAATATTACAATTGGTAAGAATGATGATAATGTAACAAGTGAATCACCATTAATATATATAAATAGTGGTAATTTTAAATATGGTTATCGTGAAGGATATAATTTAAACTTTTATGATGGCAAAATTATTTTAAATAATATTATAGAAGATACTAATATTACAACACCTCAAGGTTATTATGTAAAATATGATGATAATCAAGATAATACATATACTGCATATTTATCAAATGTATTAGAAAATAATGATCCTAAACCTGAAACTCCGGTAGATCCTGGTAAAACTGAAGATATTATAACAGAAAATAAACCCCAAACATCACCTAATGCTGATAAAACTGTTGAAAATCCCCAAACAGGATTTTATAGTATTGTAGGTATTATTGGAATAATAGTATTAATAACTATAATAGGAAAATTATATTATCGTAATAAAGATAAAATTTATAAGATATAAAGAATCTAGTTTGAACTAGATTTTTTTTATAAAAAATAATAAAAAAGCAATATTAACTTTTGGAAATACAAGATACGTGTTACAATATTATTGGTGATAATCATGCCTGAGATTGCAGAAGTTGAAACAGTAAGAAATGTTTTAAAAAAACAAATATTAAATAAGAAAATAAAAGATGTTAATATTATTTATGATAAGATAATTGAAAATAATCCCGATGAATTTAAAAAAATATTAATAAATAATAGTTTTAAAGATATTTTACGTCGAGGAAAATGGTTAATATTTGAATTAGATAAATATTATTTATTAAGTCATTTAAGAATGGAAGGTAAATATTTTCTTAAAGATCATAAAGAAGAAATTAATAAACATGAACATTTAATTATTACATTTACTGATAATATAGATCTTAGATATCACGATACAAGAAAATTTGGTCGAATGAAAATAGTTAAAAAAGAAGATTTAGAAAATACAGAAGAGATTAAAAAACAAGGAATGGAACCTAATAGTAAGGGCTTAACAAAAGAATATTTAAAAGATAAATTTAATAATAAAAAATTACCTATGAAAACTATTTTATTAGATCAAACTATTATAAGTGGTTTAGGAAATATTTATGCTGATGAAGTTTTATTTCAAAGTCAAATAAATCCCTTAAGAAAAGCAAGTACCATATCTTTAGAAGAATGCGCTAAAATTGTATCTTCCACAAATGAAATAATTACTAACGCAATTAAGAATGGTGGAACTACTATTAGAAGTTATACCTCAAGTTTAGGAGTAAGTGGTTCTTACCAAAATTATTTGAAAGTTCATAAAAGAGAAGGAAAAAATTGTGTTGTCTGTGGAAATATCATAAAGAAAATTAAAATAGGTGGCAGAAGTACTTATTATTGTGAACATTGTCAAAAATAGAAGGTATAAAATGGATAAAATAATAAAAAATATATTAAAAAAATTAGAAGATGATGGTTTTAAAGCTTATTTAGTCGGAGGATTTGTTAGAGATTATTTACTCGGTATTAAATCTAATGATATTGATATTTGTACTAATGCTTTACCTAAAGATATTCATCGTTTATTTCCGAGCTATAATAAGAAAAATGATTATGGTGGTTTTAATTTAAAAATAAAAAATTATAATATAGATATTACAACTTTTCGCAAAGAATTAAAATATGAAAATAGAAGACCTACTGAACTTATCTATATAGATGATTTAAATGAAGATATTAAAAGAAGAGATTTTACAATTAATTCTATTTGTATGGATAAAGATGAACAAGTTATTGATTTAGTTAATGGCGTAAATGATTTAAATAATTTTTTAATTAAGATGAATGGTAATATTAAAGAAAGATTAATTGAAGATCCATTAAGAATATTACGAGCAATAAGATTTTCTTGTACTTTAAATTTTAATATTGAAGATAATTTATTAAAAGAAATAAAAGATAATTATCAGTTAATTAATACTTTATCTAAAGATAGAATTAAAGGAGAATTAAATAAAATATTATTAAGTCCTAATTATAATAAAGGTTTATCTTTACTTAAAGAATTAAAAATATTAGATCTTTTAAATATTAAATATGATGATATTACTTATGTTAGTGATTTATGTGGGATGTGGTCGCAATTAGAATTTTCTTCATATTTTACATTTACAAAACAAGAAAAGAGAAATATAATAAAAATTAGGCAAATAATAAACAAAGGATATATCGATAATAAAATATTATTTACTTATGGTTTATATACTTCTTTAGTTGCAGGACAAATATTAAATATAAGTAAGAAAAAAATAAATAAAATGTTTAATGATATGCCAATTCAATTTGCCGAAGATTTAGATATAACTAGTGAAGAAATTATGACTATTCTAAAGATAAAACCTAGTGAAAAAATTAAAAAGATTAAAAGACATTTAATTAATAAAATACTAGATGGTAAATTAGAAAATAAAAATAAAATATTAATTAATTATTTAAAAAATAGACAGGAAGGTAAGAAAAATGAGTAATAGTAAAAAATATGTAGTGGATACTGATTTTATTGAAGCAACTTATAAGTTAAATGTATCTTTACAAGAATTTTTATTATTGCTTTATTTTGTTAATGCTGATGATTTAATATTTGATTTAGAAAGAATAAGTTCTAAATTAAAAATAGATAAAAAAGATATTTTAAATGCTTTTAATAATTTAATTAGTAAAAATATTATTAAATTAGAAAGCGATAAGAATGAACTTGGTAAAAGAATTGATAAAATATCTTTAGAAGGTTTTTATCATGATATTGAAGTAGAAAAAATAAAAGAAAAGAAGAAATTAATTAAAGAAGATATTTTTACTATCTTTGAAAAGAAATTTAAAAGACCATTATATAGTCAAGAAACAGAACTTATAAAAGCCTGGAGTGAAGAGATGTATAATGAAGATTTAGTTTTAGCAGCATTAGATGAAGCAATATATAATGGAGCAGTTAATACGAAATATATTGATACTATTTTATATGAATGGCAAAAAAAAGGAATTAAAACTAAAGAAGATGTAGAAAATTATTATCAAAATAAAAATATTAATAATGAAAATAATAAAAAATTAGAAGAGACTAGTGTTTTTGATTATGATTGGTTAGATGATTATGATAAGTAGTAAAGAAATAATCGAATATTTAGATAAAATAATTCCAAATCCCCATTGTGAACTTGATTATACTAAGGATTATGAATTATTAATGGCTACTGTTTTATCTGCTCAATCAACGGATAAAAGAGTTAATATAGTTACTAAAGAATTATTTAAATATTCTTTAGAAGAAATAAGTAATTTAGATATAAAGGTTATTGAAGATATTATTAAACCAGTGGGAACATTTAAGAGAAAAGCCTATTATATAAAAGAAATTGCTAAAAGATTAATTATCGATTATAATGGTATTGTTCCAAATAATCGAGAATATTTAGAAAGTTTACCTGGGGTTGGTCGAAAAACTACTAATTTGATTCTAGCTAATTTATTTAATGAACCTACTTTTGCTGTTGATACTCATGTTAGTAGAGTTTCCAAAAGATTAGATATTGCCAATAAAAATGATGATGTTTTAATAATTGAGAAAAAACTAATGCAATTTTTTCCCAAAGATAAATGGAGTAGATTACATCATCAATTAGTTTTATTTGGTAGATACTTTTGTAAGAGTAAAAACCCCTTATGTAATGACTGTATCTTTAATAATCGATGTAAAAGAAAGGATATATAAATTTTAGTGGTACAAAAAATTGTGGTGAAGTATGAAAAGTAATAAATTAGGAGATATAATAATTGAACTTAGAAAGGCTAAAGGTTTAACGCAAAAAGAATTAGCAGATGAGTTAGGAACGACGGATAAATCAGTATCGAGATGGGAAACAGGTAATAATTATCCCAACATTGATATGATTTATCAAATTAGTAAATATTTTAAAGTTTCATTTTATAATTTACTGGAAGCAAGAATGGCAGATGAAAATTCTGATGATGAAGTAGTAGACGCTATTATAAATGAGTTCCATCGGGTTAGTCATCGTAATTCCAGGATTATAAAATTAATCTTAACTTTAGTTGGTATATTAGCAGTAGTTGTAACAATCGCCATCTTATTTATTAGTAGTTATAATAAATATAAAGTTTATCAAGTTGGAGTTGATAATAGTGATATATATTATTTAGAAGGTTACTATATTGAAACTAAAACGAAAGATTTATTATATTTAGGTGATATTAAATTAAAAAGTAATGAAATAAATAAAGATGATATATTAAGTATTGAATTATATTATAAAGATGATAAAGGAAATCACATAATTCAAGAGTACACTAGTCTAATTAATATTGTTTTTTCTAATTTTGAAAGTTACATTAAAATAAAACATTTAAGTGATTATTTAGATAATTTATATATTAAACTAAAATTAATAGATAATAAAAACAATATTATAGAATATGAATCAAAATTAATCTTTACGTTAGATTTTACTAATAGTAAAGTATATAATAAAGGCAAAATTGAAGAGATAAGTTACTTGAATAATAATAGTAAATTAATTAAAGATGTTTTGTTAGAAAATGGTTTTGTAGAAGAGGATTCTTCTTTAGTTAAAGACACAAAAAATTGTAAAACTATTTATTATCAATTGATAAATAAGATAATTTGTTTTAAGGAAAAAGATGACTATAACTATAAATTAGAATATGATTTAAGCAATAATCTTATGCATATTTTAATTTATGATAATGAAAATATTGAGAAAGAAAACTATATTTATAATATTAATACTAATAAAGTAGAAAAATGTACAATTGGTAGATGTAATAATTATAAAGAAATGTATCAAATTTTATATGATAATGTATTATACATGTTTACTTAAGATATCGACAAAAAACGATATCTTTTTCTATTTTTCTCAACATTTCGACAAATTCTCACAATTTGAGAATTGATATTCTCGCAAAATTAGGTTGCCAATTTTTACCATTTTCATATAAAATGACACTAGAAAGGAGAGGCGAAATGAAAAGATTGAAAATATTCTTAACGATTGTTATTGTAGTTTTAATAATACCCCTTAATTGCATTGCAAAAGATATTGTTAATCAAAACGGTGTTGTAATGTCAGAAAATGATTATAATAATTTTTTGAAAGTATACACACCTGAATATATAATGAATATGACACAAGAAAAATATAACAAATTATCTGCCTTAGATTTTACTGATATAAGAAAAGAAACAAAGTATGTTGAAACTACATATAATCGTCGTTTAAATTTAGTTACCGAAAAAGAAATTACTGAAGAAGAATATGATAACTTTATTCCAGGCGTTGTAGTGAGTGAGAATAGACCAATGGTTAATTCCGACTCTGCATATTCTGAAACTAGTGCCAAAAGATTAGAAATTGCCATTATAGGTGGTACAGTATATAATCCTGTAATTTTATCTAATATTTGGAAAGGAATTCCTAGTACTAGAGAATTTGATGTTATTGGTGTTCGTTTAGTTGGTTTTGATGTTCGGAATGGTTCTCAATTTGGAGAACAATCAATTAAATTAGATGACACTTGGAGTACTATCTTTTATGATTGGGATGAAGATCATATTAAAAAATTAGACAATGGATTTGGTTTTGCTATGAATATAGTGAACAATAGTAATTTAAAAGGACTTCAACTTAACCTAGAATGCGACGTAAAACAAACTGCAAGTCATCCAGAATTATTTGGATCTTATCAACATGCTGTAGCAAAAACGACGATGAACGAAGCTTTAAACTTCACATTAGGAAGTACTGGCCTTGGTGCTGTCTTTGTATATCCATACAGCATTTCCCAAAAGTATGATGGAGAAACAGGCGTTAGGTTACAATATTAGTCATTTACGACCAGATCCTTTCTTTCACAGTATCTTACTCTTTTGGTATGTGGAAAAAATTGAACAAAGAGAAAACATTTATTATGAGTTGCACAAAGGACGAAGTAACTTGTAGGAACGAATGTATTTGAACAATACATTTTTTCTTTGCATAAATTTTAGAATGTATCATAGCATTAAAGTAGAAAAAGGAGAGAAGTTATGGAAAAAGAAAATATAATATCTTCGATTGCTAAAAGAGGAAATGGCGAAATTTACTTGGGTGTTGTGGGAGCAGTAAGATGTGGTAAATCGACTTTTATTAAAAGATTTATAGAAAATTTAGTTGTTCCTAATATTACTGATGATTTTGAAAAGAAAAAATGTTTAGATGAAATTCCTCAAAGTGCTGAAGGTAAAACAATTATGACAACTGAACCAAAATTTGTTCCTTCTAACGGAGCTAATATTAAAGTTGATTCTTTTGAAACGAATATTAAATTAGTAGATTGTGTAGGATATGTTATACCTGGGGCAAATGGTTATGAAGATGAAGATGGTAATCCGAGAATGGTAAAAACCCCGTGGTTTCCTGATGCTATTCCATTTGTGGAAGCAGCAGAAGTTGGAACCCAAAAAGTAATTAAAGACCATTCAACAATTGGGATTGTAATGACTACAGATGGTTCTTTTGGGGAAATAAAAAGAGATGCTTATGTCGAAGCAGAAGAAAAAATTGTAACAGAATTAAAAGAAATAGGTAAACCATTTATTGTAATATTAAATTCTGTTCATCCAACTAATACTGATACGCAAGAATTATCTAGAAGATTAAATGAAACATATGATGTTCCTGTTTTACCAATAAATGTTGAAAATATGAATGAAAAAGAGATAATGAGTATTTTAAAAGAAGCATTATATGAATTCCCAGTAATAGATATTATGGTTAATATGCCAGAGTGGGTTCATGTTTTGCCAATGAATAACGCTATTAAAATGCATTACTTAGAAAAAATTAAAGAAAGTGTTATTAGTGTTAATAAAGTTAAAGATGTTGATTATATAATTGGGCACTTTGAAGATAGTGAATATATATCTAAAGCTTATATTAGTGAACTTGATACAGCTAATGGAACTATTACTCTTAATTTAGAAAGTCCTAATGAATTATATAATGAAACTTTAAAATCTTTAGTGGGAGAATCAGCGACAACTAAAGCAGGACTTTTAAAAATATTTGCAACTTATAAAGAAAATAGAGAAGAAACAGAACTTTTAAAGAATGCATTAAAACAAGCTAAAACAACAGGATATGGTATTGTATATCCAACTCTTAAGGATATGAAATTAGAAACACCAGAAATAGTCAAACAAGGAAGTCGTTATGGAGTTAAATTAAAAGCTTTAGCATCAAGTATTCATTTAATGAAAGTTGATGTAGAAAGTACTTTTGAACCAATTATCGGTAGTGAACTTCAAAGTAAAGAATTAATAAATTATTTGATGAAAGATTATGAAACAGATCCAAGTAGTATTTGGAAAAGTGAAATATTTGGTCGTAGTTTAGAAGTTATAGTTCAAGAAGGTATTCAAGCTAAGCTTAATATGATGCCTGATAATACAAGATTCAAATTATCTAATACAGTAACTAAAATAGTAAATAAGGGAAGTAATAACTTAATTGCTATCGTTTTATGATAAAAAATGTCTATTATATAGACGTTTTTTGTGTAAAATAATAATAAAATTATTATTATTTTCTAATTTATGTGCTTTTTTTATTGATTTTACAATATTTTTTTGTTAATCTTAATATGTAAGGACAATAAGTCCTACGAAGATATGAAAATATTATGAGGAGGTAAGAAAAACATGTCTAAAACAGAATTAGTTGAATTAGTTGCTGAAAAAGCTGAAATATCTAAAGCTGCTGCTGCTAGAGCTGTAGATGCTACTTTTGAAGGAATTACTAAGGGACTTAAAAAGGAAGGAAAAGTTACTCTAGTTGGATTTGGAACTTTTAGTGCTAAAAAAAGAAAAGCTAGAGAAGGAATCAATCCTTTAACTAAAGAACCATTAAAGATTCCTGCAAAGACAGTTGCTTCATTCAAAGCTGGAAGCAAATTAAAAGAAGCTTTAAATTAATGAGTCATAAAAGGTTAGCGAGTTGCTAACTTTTTTTGTTTGACAAAATATTGCATAATTTTTAATTTTTTAATCTTGTTAGCATCTATCTTTTATGCTATACTCAATGTATATGAAAGAAACGGGGAATAGTATTGGAACACTATTTTACAAATAATCAAAATTTAAAGAGTGAGATACGAGACATAAATTTTCAATTAGATGCATATAATTTTTTGTTTAAAAGTGATAATGGAGTTTTTTCTAAAAATAAAATAGATTATGCTAGTTTATTTTTAGTTAAAACATTTTTAGAATCTAAAAATAGAGAATATAATAAGATACTTGATGTTGGATGTGGTTATGGTTTTATTGGTATAACATTAAGTAAAATATTAAATAAACATATTGATATGGTTGATATAAATAAAAGAGCAGTTCATTTATGTAATATGAATATTGAAATAAATAAAGTAGATGCAACAGTTTGGGAAAGTAACATTTATGAAAATGTTACAGATAAGTATGATTTAATTATTACAAATCCGCCGATTAGAGCAGGGAAAGAAACCTTAATGGAATTTCTAAAAGGAGGACTTGCAAAATTAAATAAAGATGGGGAACTTTGGTTTGTGATTGCAAAAGATAAGGGTGCTAAAAGCGTAAAAAAAGAATTGGAAAATTTATGTACGTGTAACATAATTCAAAAAAGTAAAGGAAATTTTATAATTTCTTTAAAAATCAGTTGACTTTATTTTAAATACTTGATAAAATTTTAAATTGGTGACGTATTTATATTTTTCAAAATGAAAATCTATGTATAGGGGTGATATCGTGGCTTATAAAACCTTAAAATTTGGTGATTATCGAAAAAGAAGAAGCTTTGCAAAATCAAAAAATACGCTAGAACTTGCAGATTTGTTAGAAATTCAAAAGAAAAGTTATCAACAATTCTTAAATGAAGGAATAAGAGAAGTGTTTGATGACTTATTTCCTGTGGAATCATTTACTGGAAATATTTCTTTAGAATTAGGAGACTATTCATTTGAATCTCCAAGATATTCTATCAAGGAAGCAAAAGAAAGAATGGTAAACTATGCTTCACCATTAAAAGTACAAGCAAGAGTTTACATTCATGAAACAGGGGAAGTAAAGGAACAAGAAATCTTTTTAGGAGATATGCCTTTAATGACTGAAGCAGGTACTTTTATCATTAATGGTGCAGAAAGAGTTATTGTTTCCCAACTTGTTAGAAGTCCATCTATTTACTTTAAAAAAGAAATAGATAAAAATGGACGTCATATCATTTCAGGAGAAGTTATACCTAATAAGGGTACTTGGCTTGAATTTGAAACAGATGCTAAAAATGTTGTTTATGTTAGAATTGATCGTACAAGAAAAGTTCCAATTACAACATTCTTAAGAGCAATAGGATTATCTAGTGATGATGATATCATTAGTGTTTTTGGCAAGAATGAATATTTAGAAAATACTATTCTAAAAGATAATACAAGAAATACTGATGAAGCATTAATTGAAATTTATGAAAAATTAAGACCTGGAGAACCAGCAACATTAGATAGTGCTAAAAACCAATTAATAACGAGATTCTTTGATAGATTCCGTTATGATTTAGCTAAAGTAGGACGTTATAAATTTAACAAAAAATTAAATGTTTGTGAAAGAATATTAGGTTGTACATTAGCTGAAGATATTAAAGTTGATAAAGAAGTAGTTTTAGCTAAAGGAACTGTAATTGATAAAAATAATATAAGTATCTTAAAAGATGCTATGGCTAAAGGTTACAATTTAAAAGAAACTATTACAAATATGGAATTAGATGAATATAATAAAATTCAAACAATTTTAGTATATGATAAAAATAATTCTAAAAAGACAATTAAATTAATAGGTAATGATCAAAGTATTGATGAAAAGAGACTTACTATTCCAGATATTTATGCTGCAGTATCATATTATTTAAATTTACATGATAATATTGGTAATACAGATGAAATAGATAATTTAGGAAATAGACGTGTTCGTCAAGTAGGAGAACTTATTCAAAATCAATTTAGAACTGGTGTTAGTCGTATGGAAAGAGTTATTCGTGAAAGAATGACTACTCAAGAAGTAGAAAATATTACACCAAAAACTCTTATTAACATAAGACCTGTAACAGCTGCTTTAAAAGAATTCTTTGGATCATCTCAATTATCTAAGTTCATGGATCAAATAAATCCAATTGCTGAACTTACTGATAAAAGACGTTTATCAAGTTTAGGACCTGGTGGACTTTCAAGAGAACGTGCTGGTATGGATGTACGTGATGTTAACTCATCTCACTATGGTCGTATATGTCCAATTGAATCTCCAGAAGGACAAAACATTGGCCTTATTACTAGTTTAGCTGGTTATGCTAAAATAAATGAATATGGTTTTATAATGACACCTTATCGTAAAGTTAAAGATGGTGTTGTCTTAGATGAAATCGTTTATATGACTGCTGATGAAGAACAAGATTTATATATCAGTCAAGCTACTGTTAAATTAGATGATAATAATAAAATAATAGCCGATGAATTATTAGTTCGTCATAATGGTGATAACGTTATGGTTAAACGTGATGTTGTCGATTATGTCGATGTTGCACCAAGTCAAGTTGTATCTATTACAACAAGTTGTATTCCATTCTTGGAATTCGATGATGCTAACCGTACATTAATGGGTTCTAACATGCAACGTCAAGCAGTGCCACTACTTACTAGTGAAGCACCAATTGTTGGTACAGGTGTAGAATGGATTGCCGCTAGAGATTCTGGATCTACAATTGTCTGTAAAGCAGATGGTGTAGTTGAATATGCTGATGGCTTAAAAATAGTTGTTAAAGTAAAACAAGGATTTGATACATATCATTTAGCTAACTTTGAAAGAAGTAATGCTTCAAGTGCTATAAACCATCATCCACTTGTTAAAAAGGGTGATAAAGTTCATGCTGGTCAAGTTATTGCTGATGGACCTTCAACTGAAGGTGGCGAACTTGCCTTAGGTAAGAATATGACTGTTGCTTTCATGACATATAATGGTTATAACTATGAAGATGCTGTTATCTTAAATGAAAGATTAGTTAAAGATGATGTATATACTTCTTTACATATAGATCACTATGATATCGATTGTCGTGATACAAAACTTGGACCTGAAGAAATTACAAGAGATATTCCAAATGTTGGAGAAGATGCTCGTAAGAACTTAGATGCCGATGGTATTGTTAAAATTGGTACTGAAGTTAAAGAAGGCGATATCTTAGTTGGTAAAGTAACACCTAAAGGTATGCAAGAACTTACTAGTGAAGAAAAATTATTACATGCTATCTTTGGTGAAAAAACTCGTGAAGTTAGAGATACTAGTTTACGTGTTGAACACGGAGCTGGTGGTGTAGTTCATGATGTTAAAGTTTATACTAAAGAAAATTCTGATGAACTACCTGCTGGTGTATCTAAAGTTATTCGTGTATATATAATTCAAAAGAGAAAAATTCAAATTGGTGATAAAATGTCAGGACGTCATGGTAACAAAGGTGTTATCTCTCTAGTACTTCCTGAAGAAGATATGCCATATTTACCAGATGGTCGTCCAGTTGATGTAATGCTTAATCCATTAGGTGTTCCATCTCGTATGAACATTGGTCAAATCTTAGAATTACACTTAGGTATGGCTGGTAAAAAATTAGGTGTTCATTATGCAACGCCAGTATTCGATAGTGCTTCTTGGGAAGATATTCAAGAAGAAATGAAAGAAGCCGGAATGGAACCAGATGGAAAAACAGTCTTATATAATGGACGTACTGGTGAACCATTTGATCAAAGAATATCAGTTGGTGTTATGTACATGGTTAAATTACACCACATGGTTGATGATAAATTACATGCTCGTGCAACAGGACCTTATTCATTAGTTACTCAACAACCACTTGGAGGTAAAGCTCAATTTGGTGGTCAAAGATTTGGAGAAATGGAAGTTTGGGCATTATATGCTTATGGTGCTGCTCATGTTCTTCAAGAAATATTAACAGTTAAAGCTGATGATATTGTTGGTCGTGTTAAAGTATATGAAGCATTAGTTAAAGGTAAACTTGTAAATCAAGCTGGTGTTCCAGAATCATTTAGAGTATTAGTAAAAGAATTCCAAGCTTTAGGTTTAGATGTTCAAGTAATTGATAATGATGATAAGGTTGTTGACTTTAAAGATATTGAAGAAGATGAAGATAGTGATGATACATTTAGAATTGAAGAAATAGAACTTCCAAATGAAGATAATAATGAAGAACCATTTGAAGAAGTTGTAGAAGAAAAAAATGAAGAAGATGAATTTGAAGAAGATTCATTAGATGATTTAGAATTTCCAGAAGACTTAGATGAAGATATAGAGGTGGAATAATGATAGATGTAAGTAAATTTAAAGGTATTAAAATTAGTATTGCATCACCTGAAAAAATTCGTAGTTGGTCTTATGGTGAAGTAAAAAAACCAGAAACTATTAACTATCGTACATTAAAACCAGAAAGAGATGGTCTATTCTGTGAAAAAATATTTGGACCTACTAAAGATTTTGAATGTTCTTGTGGTAAATATAAAAGACTTAGATATAAAAATGTTGTCTGTGATAGATGTGGTGTAGAAGTTACTCGTTCTAAAGTACGTCGTGAACGTATGGGACATATTGAACTTGCTGCACCTTGCTCTCACATTTGGTTCTTTAAAGGTGTTCCATCTAAAATGGGCTTAGTTCTTGATATGAGTCCAAGAGATTTAGAAGAAGTATTATATTTTGTTAGTTATGTTGTTATTGATCCAGGAAATGTTCCTTTAATGGAAAAACAAACATTATCTGATAAAGAATATCGTGCTTATTATGAAAAATATGGTAATACTTTTAAAGTTGGTATGGGAGCAGAAGCTATTCAAGAACTTTTAAAAAGAGTAGATTTAGAAAAAGAAATAGCTAATGTTAGAAGTGAACTTGAAAATGCTACTAGTCAAAAGAAAATTCGTTTAGTTAAAAGACTTGATGCCTTAGTAGCATTCCAAGAATCAGGAAATAAACCTGAATGGATGGTTTTAACTGTTTTACCAGTAATACCTCCAGAACTTAGACCAATGATTCAACTTGATGGTGGTAGATTTGCAACAAGTGATTTAAATGATTTATATCGAAGAATAATTAATCGTAATAATCGTTTAAAGAAATTACTTGAACTTGGAGCACCAACAATCATTGTTCAAAATGAAAAACGTATGCTTCAAGAAGCTGTTGACTCTTTATTTGATAACGGAAGAAGAGGAAGAAGTATCACTGCTGCCTCTAATCGTCCACTTAAGAGTTTATCTAGTATGTTAAAAGGTAAACAAGGAAGATTCCGTCAAAACTTACTTGGTAAACGTGTTGATTACTCTGGTCGTTCAGTTATCGTTGTTGGACCAAATCTTAAGATGTATCAATGTGGTTTACCTAAAGAAATGGCTATTGAACTTTTCAAACCTCATGTTATTCATGGTTTAGTTGAAAGAGGTTTAGCTCATAATATTAAAGGAGCTAAAAAATTAATTGAATCAAGAGATGAATGTGTTTGGGATATTGTTGAAGATGTTATAACAGAATATCCAGTAATGTTAAATAGAGCTCCAACTCTACATAGATTAGGTATTCAAGCATTTGAACCTAAACTTGTTGGAGGAAAAGCTATTCGTTTACACCCTCTTGTTTGCACCGCATTTAATGCCGATTTCGATGGTGACCAAATGGCTGTCCACGTACCATTATCAGAAGAAGCTAAGAGTGAAGCTCGTATTCTTATGTTAGGGGCTAATAATATCTTAAATCCAAAAGATGGAAAACCTATTGTTACACCAAGCCAAGATATGGTACTTGGTAACTGTTACTTAACTATGGAAGAAACAGGACATAATAATGAAGGTAAAGCTTATAAAGATTGTAATGAAGCTTTAATGGCTTATGAAAGAAGAGAAATAGATTTACATACAAGAATTGCTATTCCAGTTAAATCATTTAAACATAAATTATTTACCGAAGAACAAATGGATAAATATTTAGTTACAACTGTAGGTAAGATTAAATTTAATGAAATATTACCTGATTCATTCCCTTATTTAAATGAAGGAACTAAAGAAAATATTGAAGGTATTACCCCTAGTAAATATTTCTTAGAAAAAGGTACTAATTTAGAACAAGCAATTAAAGAAATGCCACTTGTAAGTCCTTTTGTTCAAAAAACATTAGGTCAAATAATTGCCCAAGTATTTAAAAGATATAAAACAACAGAAACTTCTGTAATGCTTGATAAATTAAAAGATCAAGGATTTAAATATTCTACAATTGCAGGTATTACTGTATCTGCTGCTGATGTAGTTAGAAGTGATGCTAAAGATAAAATTATTGATGAAGCTAAAGTTAGAGTAGATAAAATTAATAAACAATATCAAAAAGGTCTTATTACAGAACAAGAAAGATATAATGGCGTTATTCAAATTTGGACAGAAGCAACTGATAAAGTTAAAGATGCTTTAGCAGAAATTGCCAAAGATAACTTTACAAATCCAATATTTATGATGATGAATAGTGGTGCTCGTGGTAAGATTTCTAACTTTACCCAACTTGCTGGTATGCGTGGTTTAATGGCTAAACCAGATGGTACTACTGTTGAAATTCCAATTACTTCATGTTTTATGGAAGGATTATCCGTATCAGAATTCTTCTTATCAACCCATGGTTCAAGAAAAGGTTCAGCAGATACTGCCTTACGTACTGCCGATTCAGGATATTTAACAAGAAGACTTGTTGATGTTGCTCAAGACATTATTGTTAAAGAACATGATTGTGGTTCAATGCAAGGTGTAGTAGTATATGATTTAATTAATGATAAAGATGGTTCAGTTATTGAATCACTTGAAGAACGTATTTTAGGCAGATATGCTTCTAAAAAAATTATTAATCCAGAAACAAAAGAAACTATTCTTGAAGCTGGCGAAATGATTACCGAAAATATCGTTGCTAAAATTAAAAAAGCAGGTATTAAGAGAGTTGAAATAAGAAGTGTTCTTACTTGTAAAACAGTTGGTGGTGTATGTCAAAAATGTTATGGACGTAACCTTGCAACAGGTAACTTAGTTGAAACTGGTGAAGCAGTTGGTATTATGGCTGCTCAATCAATTGGTGAACCTGGTACCCAACTTACAATGCGTACATTCCATACTGGTGGTGTAGCTGGTGGAGATGATATTACTCAAGGTCTTCCAAGAGTAGAAGAATTATTCGAAGCTCGTATTCCTAAATTTAAAGCTACAATTGCGGAAATTACTGGTAAAGTAATAAGTGTTGAAGAACAAAATGGTAAACATTCTATTGTAATTGAAAATGCCTCTGGTGTTAAAGAACATATTACAAATTATAATATGAAAGTTAGAGTAGAAGTTGGTGATGAAGTTTCCGCTGGTGATAAATTAACTGAAGGTGTTATTTCACCAAAAGAATTACTAGCAGTTACAGATCCACTTACAGCACAAGAATATATCTTAAAAGAAATTCAAAATGTTTATAAATTACAAGGTGTTGATATTAACGATAAACATATTGAAATAATAGTTAAGAGAATGATTAATAAAGTAAGAATAATTGATGCTGGTGATACAGACTTTGTTGAAGGTTTAACAGTATCTCTAAGAGAATTTGCTGATGGCAATAAACCAGTTATCTTAAATGGTGGAACTCCTGCTAAAGGAAATCCAATCATGTTAGGTATTACTAAATCATCTCTAGAAACTGATTCATTCTTATCTGCTGCATCATTCCAAGAAACAACTAGAGTTTTAACTGATGCTGCAATGCGTGGTAAAGTTGATAATCTAGTCGGATTAAAAGAAAATGTTATAATTGGTAAATTAATTCCAGCTGGAACTGGTGCTAAACAATATAGTGATATTGAACTAGAACTTCAAAAACAATTATTAGATGATGACGCTAGTGAAGTATTAGAAGAAAAATTCTTAGCAGATAATGATGATGATTTAGCTGCTGCTTAAAAAAGTGTTGCTTTCAAGCAACATTTTTTTTGCTAAAACTTGACACCGGGGGGGGTATTATATAATTATCTTATAGTAAGGGTAAGATGATTAATAATGAAAAGTATTAACAAAAAAATAATAGTAACAATATTAGTAATCATAGAGATAATGTTAATAAATATAACATATAAATCATATAGTAATCGAATAATAGATGAAAAAGA
>CANQXT010000001.1 GCA_947627915.1 uncultured Bacilli bacterium | reverse complement strand
AAAATCCCCCTTTGTGAATACACGGCGTCTATAATAGCACAAAAGTAAACAAATGTCAATAACAACAGTTTAAAACAAAAAAACCACTTATTTTAAAATTTTAGTGGTTTATTACTTGTTTCATAAATTAAATTATTGTGTTTATCAACTAAATCATAAATAGCAGCACTTCTTAATTCATATATGTATTGTAATGAATTTTTAAGAGGAATTAATGGTAAATCAACATCTTTTTTAATTTTATTTAAATATTTCTTACCATTAGAATTAAATCCAAGTATTTTAATATATTCTAATTTTAAATTTTGATTATCCGTTTTAGTTAAGCCAATTAAGATATGAATTAACATTCTTTTTATTTTATTATAAGTATATCTTTTAGATTTAACATTCATTATTAAATCATTCATATTATGACAATCATTAATAACTTTTTTTAATCTATTTTCTATACCTTCATCAACATCTAAATATTGTTCTAAATTAGTTTCAGTAATTATTTTATATTTTAAAGTATTAAAATAAGCATCTAAATTAATATTATTTATATATGTTAGAGTAGTAGATGGTACAAACTTAGAAATATCAATATTATTTAATAATTTTTCTCTTATATTAGTAGCACTTATTATTTCTTCATTTGAAGTAGTATCTAAGTAATCATTAGTTCTTTGGATAGTAAGACACTTTATATTATAATTATTTTGTTTAATACTTTTTAAATAAGATATTCCTAGTAAATCATTAGGTTTAAAATCAAAAGTAATATTTAAAGCCTTTGCTAAAGCAGTTGGGTAATTTTCGCCATTATTTAAATATTCTTGAATTTTTTCATCATATTCTTCTTTATTAGTTAACATATAAGTACTAATTTTATCGAGTATTTCAATATTATTAGATTCACTACCAAAAACTAAATATTCACATTTTAATTTACTAAGAAGAGTAATAGCGCAATTTGCAAAAGTATCAGCACTTTGAGTTCCAAAAACAAAAGGTAATTCAACAATTAAATCAATACCATATAAAAGGGCAATATTAGTTTTATTTTTCTTAGAAATAATAGAAATATCTCCTCTTTGTAAAAAATAACCATTTAAGACTAAAACTATTAAAGAATCAGGAAATAGTTCTTTAATTTTGTTTAAATGATATAAATGTCCATTATGAAATGGATTATATTCACAAATAATACCTACTATTTTCATATATTTATCACGTTTTTAATATAACAAATATAAGATATTAAAGTCAATAATCTTGTTTTATTTGACAAATTATTTTTATTTCTATTATACTAACTTTTAGGAAGTGAAGATATGATTATTTGTTTAACAGGTCCAACTGGGGTAGGAAAAACTAAATTAAGTATTATGCTTGCTCATAAGTATAACGCCATTATAATTGGAGCAGATGCTACGCAAGTATATCAAGAATTAGATATTGGCTCAGCTAAAATTAAAGAGGAAGAAAAAGAAGGAGTACCTCATTTCTTAATTGATATTAAAAGTCCCAAAGAGAGTTACACAGTATATGATTATCAAAAAGATTTAAGAGATTTATTAGCTAAATATAAGAATCAAAATATTATTATTACTGGAGGAACTGGTTTATATATAACTGCAGGATTATATGATTATAAATTTAGTGAAAGATATAATAATGATTATAGTAGTTATACTAATGAAGAATTATATGCTATGTGTAAAGAAATCGATGAAAATATTGATATTCATTTAAATAATCGTCGTCGTTTAGAAAATTATTTAAATAAGAAAGATAAAAAAATAGTTGAGCCCAAATTATTATATGATAATGTTATTTTTATTGGTTTAACAACTGATAGAGACATATTATACAAAAGAATTAATGAACGAGTAGAAGAGATGTTTCAAGAAGGATTAGTTGAAGAAGTAAAAGATTTATATCAAAAATATCCAACTTCAAGGATTCTCCATAGTGCCATTGGTTATAAAGAAATTATTGCTTATTTGGAAAATAAAATATCTTTAGATGCTGCTAAAGAACTAATTAAAAAGAATTCGCGACATTATGCTAAAAGACAATATACATGGTTTAATAATAAAATGCATATTCAATTTTTTCAAACTAATTTTAATGATTTTAATAAAACTTATGAAGAAGTTATTAAATATATTGAAAAAGAGACTAATTGTTAGTAGTAGTCTCTTTTTCTTCATTAAAAAATTCTTGATAAATAGCTTTATTAAAATTATGTTCTTCAACAGTTACATTACCAGTATCTGCTTCACCCATTTCTTCTGTTGTTACTAAAAAATATTTATGATATAAGTAATCTCTACCATCAGTACTAACAGGATCATCCCAAGTAAGATCTAAATGTAACCATTCATCATTTATTTTCACGGCATTCCATACATGACCATTTGATTTATAACTTATTTCTTCACTAGTTGTTGCTATTTTATAATTTTGATAATTTAATTTAGATAAAATGATTGCCATTAAATCTGCATAGCCATTACATGTAGCATAACCATCTACAACAGGTCCATAAGCAATATATGATTTATATCTACTATTATTGGTATCATTTCTTTCAATATCATATTTTGTATTATTAATTATATAATCATGAATACTTTTAATATTTTCATAATCATCATTATTAGGATTATATAAATCATTTATTAATTTATTTACATAATCATTAATAACTTTTATTTCATTATCATTATATAAATAGGTTATATAAACACTTATTTCA
This sequence comes from uncultured Bacilli bacterium, assembly GCA_947627915.1. Lineage (GTDB taxonomy): Bacteria > Bacillota_I > Bacilli_A > RF39 > UBA660 > SIG200. The sequence continues at coordinate 75,842 of CANQXT010000001.1, read as the reverse complement.
TTAGAACCAGTTATAGCAGTTTTTATTGAATCAAAACTATTATAGGGATGAACAAAATTATTAATATGAGTTAAAGTAGTTTTATCTTTGGTTAATTTAACTAAATCATTTGTACATTCATAATATTCATTGGGACAATAAAAAGTAAATTCTTCCCAACCATTATTAATAATACTAAAAAAGATATCTAATAAATCATTATAGGAATAAGGTGTATAATCTTTACTATTCTTAATAAATTTAAAATCATAATCTTTCGTATATTCATTTTTTGGATTAATTGTTAAGACAGGACTATTAGAAATTGTTTTAGAAAGTACATCGGTTAATTTATCTATATTTAATAAAATTAATGAAATAGATAAAAAACAAATTAAAGGTATAATATATTTTTTCATAATTATCACACTGAAATTATATCAAAAAAAAATAAAGTAGTAAACTACTTCATATTTTTAATTTTAGTATTTAATCTTTGCTTTTCTCTAGCGGCAGTATTTTCTTTAATTAAACCTTTTTGTAAAGCTTTATCAATATTCTTTTGTAAATCTTTATAAACTTTATTGGCATTTTCTTTATTTTCAGCACTTATTTCTTTTTCACAAGCTTTAATTAAGTTTTTTACCTTTGCCTTTAGTTCATGATTTTCTTCTGTTTTTTTACTTGTTACTTTAACAGCTTTTATTGAACTTTTGATATTTGGCATTATATTCCCTCCTTAAAAATTCATATTCATTTTACCAAAAAATATGTAACTGTGCAAGTATTACTTTTTTAAACTTAAATTTCTGTAATTAAAGGCTATAATTCGACATATTATTAAATATATTTTTTTTATAATATTATTAAGGTGATATGATGAAAAAATTTAAAACAAAGAAAAAGAAAAATAAATTAGTATTATATGTGTTAGTATTTTTACTAAGTATTGTTTTTTCTATTCATTATATATATAAAAAGAATTTAATAAATAGTGATACTATTGTTGATTATATGTTAAATATTAATTTAGATAAATTACCAAAAAATATAAAAGATATAAATGACGTAGATGTTATTTTAAAATATGCTTTAAATCTAAATGATAGTGAATTTGTTCTTAGCAATAAAGAGGAAAGTGAAAAATTAGAAGTAAATACCGAAATAAATGAAGAGATAAATAATAGTAATAGTGATAATGATAATAGTGAAAACAATGATAATAATGCTGAAATAGAAGAATTAGAAAAAATAGTTTATATTTATAATACTCATCAAGAAGAAAAATATAAAAGTACATATTTAGAAGCTTTTAATATAACACCAACTGTACTAATGGCTAGTAAAATGTTAAAAGAGTATTTAGAAGATTTAGGAATAGGTGTCATTGTTGAAGAAAGAAATGTAGCTAATAAATTAAAAGAAATGAATTTAAAATATAGTGGTAGTTATAAAGCAACAAGAGAGTTTATGGAAAGTGCTTTTAAAGAAAATCCTAGTTTAAAATATTTTATTGATTTACATCGAGATAGTAGTGTTTATGATAAAACAACAACTTCAATAAATGGGGAAAGTTATGCTAAATTATTATTAATAGTAGGACTCGAAAATCCTAATTATAAACCTAATTTAGAATTAGCAGAAAAAATAAAAAATAAAATTGTTAATGTTGATAGTAGTTTATTTAGAACTATTTATAAGAAAAGTGGAACAGGAGTAAATGGGATATATAACCAAGATTTTAATCAAAATACAATGTTAATTGAAGTAGGAGGTCAATATAATAATATTAGTGAAGTAAATAATACTTTAAAAGTTTTAGCTCAAATATTAGCTGAGTATATAAAGGAAGATAATAATGCCTAAAAAGAAAAAAGTTCATCCTATTATTAGAATATTAGAAGTTTTATTTGTCATATTTATAGCGTTATTTATTGCTAATTCTAGTGGTTATTATGAAGGTAAAGTACGTAATAAAGTAGCTATTACGAATGATAAAATAGAAGAATTTGAGCAAATGCTTGCTAATGGTGATGATGTCGATTTAAATAATTTTTTAGCTAATGATCGGGTAGATTATAGTAATAAACTTTCTAATTTTGGGGAAAAATTAACAATGGATGTTCAAGTTATCGTTAAAAATAGTTTTGAATTTATTGGGAATATTTTTAAATCACTCTTTTAAATTATAATGATTTATTGTATAATAAAATGTATAGAGTATAGATAGAAAGTATGGTTGGTTAAAATGAAAATAATAGTTATAGGAAGTTCTTATTTAGAAACGACATGTCAAGTTAAAGAAGCATTTAAAGAAGGAGACATAGTAAGACTTGATAATCATATTGATTGTGGTGGTGGTATAGCAGGTAATGTGGCTTATTTACTTGGTAAATGGGGAATGGAAACTTATATAGCTAGTATGATTGGAGCTGATGATGCTGCTAATAAGATCAAAAAAGAATTTGAAAGTGTCGGCGTAAGAACTGATTATATTGAAACTAGTTATGACAAACCAACGGGTCATTCTTTAGTATTAATAAATAATAGTAATAAAGAAAATACTACTTTTGAAGTCATGAGTAATGCCTACTTAAAGAAATATTCTTTTACAGTAGAACCTGATATTATTGTTACTGATGGTAATGATCATAATGCTACTATTGCAGCTTTTGATAGATATCCTCGAGCTCAAAGTTATCTTATTATAAGAAGATTAACTGATGAAGTTATTGAATTAAGTAAGTATGCTAAATTTTTAATCTTTAATCAAAGATGTGCAGAAATAGTTAGTAATATGAAAATAGATTTTAATAATAGTAGTACTTTAGTAAATGTTTATAATAAATTAAAACAAAAATATAATAATGCTGAAATAATAATTACTTTGGGTAATAAAGGTTCAATATATTCAATTAATTCTAATGTTAAAATTATGCCACCAGCTAAATTTGAATTAGTGGATACTAATGGAGCAGGGGATATATATGCAGGAGCGTTTATCTATGGTATGGCAAATAACTTTGGTTTAGAAAAATCCATTGCCTATGCCACTATTGCGGCTTCAATTAGTACTTCAAGATTATCTGCTCGTAATTCAATGCCATCTTTAAATGAAGTTTCTAACTATTATGATGGTAAGTTTGGAGCTCAAAATAATCCTAATAAAACTATAGTTAATAATTTCAAAAATGAAAATCCTAATATGAGTACTACTGAATTTAGTGAAACAAATGTAAATGAAGTTAGTAATGTTAATAATAACGTTAATCCTAATGTAAATAATAATCCAAATGTAATGCCAAATAATAATATTCCTAATAACCAACCAGTGAATAATAACGGAAATGTAGGAACAAATTAGATGATTACTTCTAAAACGCCAAGACTTGATTTACACGGTGAAGAAGTGGCAGTTGTCTATACAATCGTTAATAATTTTATTAATGATAATTATAAAATGCAAAATGATGTCATTATTATCATTCATGGTAAGAGTACAAATATTTTAACTAAAGAAGTTCATCGGATTTTAAAAGAAAATAAAAAGGTTTTAAAGTATAATTTAAATATGTGGAACTTAGGTGAAACAATTGTCTATTTGGATTTGTAAATTTTTACATTTTCCTATATCAAATTAATGTTTTTGTCAATTCTAAAAGTGGCAAAATAGATAAAAATGTACAAAATGTTGACATTTTGTCGAATGTGTGCTATACTTATATCGTATTTAGGGGGTATGGCAAACATGAAAGGATACGTTTTAGATTACATAAATGAGAATGAATTTAAGAAATTAGAAAGAGCGTTAAAAAAATATAATATGTTAGCTTTTAAAAAATTAAACTTTGAATTTTATCCAGCATTAAGAAATGGTAATTTCTTAGGAGAAAGAGTAGAAACTGACAAAAAAGGTAATGTTGAAAAATATGAATTAAGATTACCAAGTGATAAAATGTTTACACAAATCCATGGTGAAGTTAAATTAATATATACAGTTCATAAAAAAGAACAAGTAGTCATGCTTGAAGAAATAACACCTTCTAAAATATTGCTTGAAGGTCATATGTCAGAATTAACTGCTTATAAAGGTATAATGATTTCAAAAGAAAACGCATCTAAAGATATGTTTAAAATTGATTTATTAAATATGTTACAAGACAAACACGACTAGTTTGTCTTTTTTATGAATTAGTGCTTGAAACTTAGAAACAAATATAGTATAATGAAAAAGCAATGGACCTCTAGCTCAGTTGGTTAGAGCATCCGGCTCATAACCGGGCGGTCGTAGGTTCGAGTCCTACGAGGTCCACCATTTTTATTTTGCAGGTATGGCGGAATTGGCAGACGCGTTAGACTTAGGATCTAATGGATTATCCGTGGGGGTTCAAGTCCCTTTACCTGCACCAGAGAATTGAAAGTCGCGTCTTGGCGATTTAAAATACAGGTTCATAATATTAAATGTTATGGACTTTTTTATTAAGAATTTTTAAAAATATGATTTTGTAACGTAAATAATGATATTTACTAGTTATTGTCATTAATATTAATTTGTGCTATACTCTTTCATAAGGGAGGTTTTATTATGGATATAGATGTTATATTAGCAAGAGAAATGGCGAAAGGTAATTGTAAAATTGAAAGAGGAAATGTACTTGGAAATGTTGTTCCAAGTATGGAATGGTTTAAATGGTTATCTTATGAACCTGATTTTGAAAAAAAGAGAATAGAAGAATTAGAAACAAAAAAAGAATTATCTTATGAAGAAACAAATGAACTAAATTTATATAAAAGAAATAAATTATTTGCCAAATTATTTAAATTATATAATGCCAATAAATGTGAACCACAAGATTATATGTCAGTTTATAATTTTATGGGAAAAGAATCTATTGAAAAATTAATGATAAGTAAATTAACAAAAGAAGAATTAACATATGCTAAAGAAGAAATAGATAGATTAAGTAAATTACCAAACAATGAATTAAATGCTAAAATAAATGAAGAAAAACAATCACAAGTTTATAAAAATTTATCAATGGTTGATTCATATATTTTACATATAATCGCTGATATTAACTTTGTTAGATATTTTAATGAATTAAATGAGCAATTAAAAACCCAATTAGAGCAAAATGCCACTATGGTATTAAGAAATGAAAGATAAATCAGTTCTAGAAATAGAATTGATTTTATTTATATTATAAAATATAAATAAAAAATAAATTATGGGAAATAATAATGTTGATAAATATGAAAAAGATAATGCATTTAAATATAATTTTATTAATATTAATACTTATTAATTTTATTGTTTTTCGAATCTATACTAATATAGTTAAGACTAAAGATATTAAAGTTGATAATAATATCCAAGATACGATTTTAGAAAAAAATGTTTTAAAAAGTTATACATCTTATTTGTATCAAGATGAAACAGGTAATTTATACACTAAAAACTATAATAATCATAATGAAATAGATATTGAATCAATTATTAAAGAAGATAATATAGATGATTTTAATAATAAGATAGAAGAGTTATTAAAATTAAAATATCCGGAATTTATTGTTAATGATTTATTAAGTGATGGTGTAGAAAGAGAATTTTTAATAAGAAGTAATGAATTAGTTATTTATTTTAATAATTATAGTTTAGCAGCAGAATTTACTGATTTATTATATTTAAAAGTTAATTATAATGAAATAAAAGATTGGCTTAATTTTACCGTTATATTAGATAGTGAATATGAGAATGAAGATGGTTTTAAATATACTAATTCTAAAAAGAGTATTGCCATTACATTTGATGATAGTCCTAATAAAAATAAAACAACTAGATTATTAGATATATTAAATGTTAATAAAGCTCATGCTACTTTTTTTGTCGTAGGTAATAAAATAAATAATAGTAATAAAGATATTTTAATTAATATGAAAAGTAATGGTAATGAAATTGGTAGTCATACCTATGCTCATAAAAGTATGAAAAAAATGACTAATGAAGAAATTATTAATGATTTTAATAAAATGAATTCTATTTATCAAAATATTTTTAATACAGATTTAAAATTAATTAGACCTCCATATGGTTCTTATAAAAAGAATATGTTAAATTTAATTCCAGCATCTTTTATCTTATGGAGCTTAGATACAAATGACTGGCGTTATCATAATAGTGAACAATTAGTTAATTATGTTTTAGATAATGTTAAAGATGGAGATATAATTCTTTTTCATGATTCTTATAATAGTACAATTGACGCGATTGAAAAATTATTACCACTTTTATATCTAAAAGGTTATCAAGTAATGAGTGTATCAGAATTATTTGCTATTAAAAACCAAGAGTTAGAAATGAATAAAGTCTATCATAAAGCTAGTTAGAAAATAGCTAAATCAACATCACCGGCATTATCATCTAATTCTGTATATATTGATAAAGCACCACCAACTAAGAATACTAAAGAGGTTATTAATCTTTCTAAAGCAACTCTTTGTCTTCTTTCGTCTCTAACTTTAGCAATATTAATATCTTCAATAGCAATTGCAACATAATAAAGATAAATAATAAATGCTATAACTAATAAAGTTATATTTATTTTTCGACCACTCTTTTGATAACTATGATTTCCTGTATAGATAAATTTTTCTTCAAAACTATTGGCAACTAAAGCAAAGGTAACAATAAAAAAATAAATATACCATATGAAATCTTCTTCTTTTAATAGTTTTAAATTTCTAAGTTTATCTTCCATAGTAAATTTTATGTTAAAAAAAATAACTATTGCTATTGCTAGTTATTTTTTTTAACTGTTTTATTTATCTTAATTAAATAATTATTTAATTTATCAATTCTTATTTTAAATGATGAAATAAGAAAAAGAAGAGAAAAGATTAATAGAAAAATACCTAAAGCTAATTCCCAAACGGAATTATAACTAAAGAATAAATAAATACTAAATAATATTCCTAAAATACCAATAATAAATAATCTATTTAATCTATTTTTCATAGATTTACCAAATTCTGTTTTATAAAAATCTTGTTTTAATTTTTTCTTTTCTTCAGTACTTAAAGAATAGTATTTTAATTTATACATATAAACCACCTAAGAGAATATTATCATTTTTTTATATTTCTTGCAATGCTTTCTCAAGATATTGTATAATGATGGAGAAGAGTTAATAACTAGAAAGGAATTTATATGATAATTAAATTAGATGAACTTAATATTAAAGATGCTATTGAATTTAATTATGAAGTTTTTAAAGATGAAGAATTAGATCAAAGAATTAAAGATTTAAAAAATGCTAATGTAGAAGGAAAAGTATTTCAAAATAGTAATGGTGATATTATCCTTAATTGTACATTTAAGGGAGAAATGATTATTGAAGATAGTATAACTTTAGACCTAATACCATATAAATTTAATATTGAGATAGATGAAAATTTAGATGAATTAATTGAAAATTATAGCGATTGTTACGAAAATTTGCAAAATACACTTGATTTAAAGAGTATTTTATGGCAAAATATTGTAGTGGAAGTTCCAATTAGTTATTCCTTAAATAAAGATGCTAATTTAAAAGGAAATGGTTGGGAATTAATTAACGAAGAATTAAAATCTTCTGATATAGATCCAAGATTGAAAGAACTAGAAAATTTATTGAAAGGTGATGATTAGTAATGGCAGTTCCTTTTAGAAGAACAAGTAAAACGAAAAAGAATATGAGAAGAACACATTTGAAAAAAGAAGTAGGAGCAGTAACTACTTGTCCAAAATGTGGTGCTTCCTTAAGACCACACAGAGCTTGTGCTAAATGTGGTAACTATAATGGTAAAAACGTTTTAAAAGTTGAAGAAGAAAATTAAAAGTGTTGTTTCGACAACATTTTTTTAATGAAAACTTGACACCGGGGGGGGTATTATATAATTATCTTATAAAATAGAGAGAAACATAATAGATAAAAGATATCAACATAAAAGGAAGGGTTAAGAATGAAAAAGATAATTATAGGAGTACTAGTATTAATTGAAGTATTCTCATTATATATGATGTATCAAATAAATAATAATAAATTTTTAAATGAAGTAAATATAAAAGATAATAAAATAAATAAAAATACTTTTGCCATATACTGGGATGAAAATGGAACAGGAAAATATACAGAATATACAGGATCTAGTTGGCCAGGTGAAAGATTTGTTCTAGATTTAAATAATACAAAATGTATGAATGAAAAAGGAGAGAAGTTAAATAATAATATTTTATCTTATAGTGATAATAGTTTAACTTTAACAAGTAATTATACAGCATATTGTACATTATATTTTGAAAGAATTCCATCATTAGGAACATTTTGTAGTGAAGAAGTTAATATGGGAACATGTATGAATAATAAAAAAGAAACAATTGGAAGTTTAGACAATATAACTTCAACTTTAGTAGGAGGAATGTATCGATATCAAGGAACAGATAATGTAAATAATTGGATATGCTTCGGAACTTTAACTAAAGAAGAATGTACAAAAGATGATAATTCTATAGATAAATATATGTACCGAATAATCGGAGTAACACCAGAAGGAGAACTAGCCTTAATAAAAGAAACTGTAATAAAAGAATGTGGTTCAAAAGCATTTAAATGGGAGAATAAATATACAGAAAATGATTGTGGAAAAGATGGATCTCTTTGTACATGGCCTTTATCAAAACTATACAATAGACTAAATGGATTATGTAAATCAGATAATTTAAATTGCACAGGAACAAAATCAGGTTTTGATGGAGATACTAATATCTTTATAGGAAATAGTTATTATGAATATTTAAATAATAATAGTGAATGGTTAAAAAAAATAAGTGACCATGATTGGAAATATGGAGATACAACCAGCAATGGTAACTACAATGGAGATACCATATATTCCATAGAGAATGCATTCAAAGATAACGTAACAGCCAAAATAGGATTACAATACATACACGATTATTACTACGCTTACCCAAATGGAAATCCAGGAGATGGTAACACAGCTACAAATGCATGGATATACTATGGCAAAAATGAAAGATCATATACCGAGTGGATGATAAGTAAATATGGTATCAGTTATGGTACTGTCCGTGTATGGCATGCGGAGTCGAGCAGCGTTTCTTACTCTAGTCAAATAAACAACAACAATGTCGTTCGTCCTGTATTCTATCTAACTTCATCCGTAAAAATCAATAATGCATCAGGCACAAAAGATGATCCATATATTATTAGTTAAGCCGTCAACGAAGACGTTAAAATAGAAACTTAACCCTGAAAGAGAATACTCTCTTTCTTTTTATTTACAAAAAATATGTAAACAAGACTCTTATCTTCCTTAAAAAGGGGAGTAATTTATTTACTTTTGGATAATTGTATAGTAGAATAGTGGTAGACAGTGGATAACTGTGGCAGAAAGTGGGTGATATAAATGTTTATGGGTGAATATCGTCATAATATAGACGAAAAGGGAAGAATCGTAATTCCAGGCAAATTCAGAAATGAAATGTCTAAAATAATTGTTACAAGAGGACTTGAAAAATGTTTATACTTGTATACAAATGAAGAATGGAATAAAGTTGTTGCTAAATTAAATACTCTTCCTTTTACTAAAAAAGATGCCCGAACATTTATAAGATCATTTTTTGCTGGTGCCTCTGTATGTGAATTCGACAAAATGGGTCGAATCAATATTACCTCCCCATTGGTTAGCTACGCCGGTTTAACAAAGGAATGCGTTATAATCGGCGTAAATGACCGTATTGAAATATGGGATAAAGATGCTTATGAAAACTTTATGACTGAAAATAGTGATAAATTAGAAAGCATTGCTGAAAATTTATTTGAGGGTAATTATGAAACATTATAGTGTTATGCTTAATGAAATAATTGCTTCCCTTAACATAAAAGAAGATGGTATTTATGTTGATGCAACTTTAGGTTATGGGGGAATGAGTAGAGAAATTTTAAAAAGATTAAAAAGAGGTCAACTCATAGCTATCGATCAAGATAAAGAAGCAATTGAATATTCTCAAAAAGAATTAGAAAAAATAAGCAATAATTTCACTATAATCCAAGATAATTTTGTTAATCTAAACAAAATATTAAATGATTTAAATATATTTAAAGTTGATGGAATAATTTTTGATTTAGGTTTTTCTTCACCACAAATAGATGATGAAAAAAGAGGTTTTTCTTTTATGAAAGATGCTCCATTAGATATGCGAATGAATTTAGATAATAAATTAACTGCTAAAGAAATTATTAATAAGTATAGTGAAGAAAAATTAACAGATATATTCTTTAGATATGGGGAAGAGAAATTATCCAAGAATATTAGTAAAGAAATTGGGAAGAAAAGATTACAAAAAGAAATTAATACTACAATGGAATTAGTTGAAGTAATTAAAACATCTGTTGGAGCTAATTACTTTTATAAAAATCATCCTGAAAGAAAAATATTCCAAGCTTTAAGAATAGAAGTAAATAAAGAATTAGAAGTATTAGAAAAAGTTTTACCTGATGCGATTGAATTATTAAATAGTAAAGGAAGAATAGCAGTTATTACTTTTCATTCTTTAGAAGATAAAATTGTTAAAAAGATATTTAAAGAAAAATCAGAGGTTAATGAATTAGTTAAAGGTTTACCAAATATTCCTAAAGAATATGAACCAATAATAAAAATAATAAATAAAAAACCTCTTACACCTAGTAATAAAGAATTAGAAGAAAATACTCGTAGTCATAGTGCTAAATTAAGAGTAGTGGAAAGGATATAATGATTATGAAAAAATATAAAGTAAGATTTCTAAAAGGAGAAAAAATGATGTATGTTGTGTTGTTATTATTATTACTAGCTATTCCAACTATTAATATTTTTTCTAAATCTTTATTAAGTGAAACTAATATTAAAAATGAAAAATTAAAAAGTAAAATAGAAAAGAAAGAAGATAATAATGCTAGTTTAGAAATGCAAATTGATGAACTTGTAAGTATGGAAAATATTCAAAAAATAGCTGAGCGTTATGGTCTTTCATATAATAGTGACAATATAGTTAATGTAACAAAATAGAAGGAGTACATATGAAAAAGGGAGTTACTGTAAAAATACCACCAATTTTAATTTTTATTGTCTGCTTCTTTTTTGTTGCCATAATTATTAAATTAAGTTATGTATCATTGAGTAGAAAAGTAGATGATATAGATTTACATGAATTTGCTGAAAATCGTAATACTAAAGAAGATATTATTTATGCTAAAAGAGGTAATATTTACGATAAAGATGGTAATACTTTAGCTACTACAGTTAATTCCTATACAATTATAGCGTATCTAGATTCAAGAAGAACAACAGATCCAAGACATCCAGAACATGTTGTTGATATTAATAAAACTGCTAAAATGTTAAATGAAATGATTGGTATTGATTATGATCATGCTATTGAACAATTAAGTAAAAAAAATGTTTATCAAGTTGAATTTGTTGGAGGTAAAGATATTTCAGAATCTCTTAAAAATAAAATTGAGGCTTTAGAAATGCCAGGTATAGATTTTATTAAAAGTCAAAAAAGAACATATAATATGGGTTCCTTTGCTTCATATATAGTAGGTTATGCTAGAAAAAATGAAGATGGTGATATAGTAGGTGAATTAGGATTAGAATCATATTATGATGATGAATTATCTGGTATTGATGGTAAAATAACATATCAAACGGATGCTTATGGTTATACTTTACCGGGAGCAGAAATAATTGAAGAATCTTCGACTGATGGTAATAATATTTATTTAACAATCGATAGTAATATTCAATTATTTGCAGAAACCTTAACTCATAATTTATCTAAAAATTATAATATGGATTGGATGATATTTACTGTAATGGATGCAAAAACAGGGGCTATAGTAGCATCATCGACATATCCTAATTTTGATCCTAATAATTTAAGTTCGTTAAAAAATTATATGAATCCTTTAGTTAGTTATGAATATGAACCAGGAAGTGTTATGAAAACATTCTCATTTGCGTCAAGTATTGAAGAAGGTTTATATGATGGTAATAAAACTTATTTATCTGGTAGTATTCCAGTAGCTAATGCTACTATTAGAGATTTTAATCGAAAAGGTTGGGGAGAAATAACTTTTGATACTGGTTTTGCTTATTCTTCCAATGTCGCTGCCACAATTCTAGGTTTAGAGTTAAAAGCAGAAAAATTAACCGATTATTATAAAAAATTAGGTTTTAGTAAAAAGACTGGTATTGAACTTGCTAATGAAGTTTCTGGTAAAGTAAAGATACAATATTTAACGGAAATAGCTAATGCTTCCTTTGGCCAAGGTATAACTGTTACCCCTATTCAAATGTTACAAGCTCTATCAACTCTTACTAATGATGGTACGACAATTAAACCATATATCGTTTCTAAAATAGTTAATTCGCAAGATGAAGTTATTTATGAAGGCAAAAGAACAGAAGTAGAAAAAGTATATTCTAAAGAAACAATGGATTATATGCGTCATTTAATGCATAATGTTGTCTATGAAGGTTTATCTACTTATTGGCAACCTACAAAAACCAATATGATAGGTAAAACAGGAACTGCACAAATTGCTAATCCTAATGGAGGAGGATACTTATATGGTGATTACGATTATATTCGTAGTTTTGCTGGTATCTTTCCTGAAGAGGATCCTAAATATATTGTATATGTTGCTACAAAAAGTTTAAGTGCCACATCAGCAACTCCTATTGCTAAAGAACTTACAAAAGCAGTTGATGATATTGTATCTTATTTAGGAATAGAAAATACTTTAGATAATTTAGAAAAGAAAATAGTTACTTTAGATAATTATATTAGTAGCGAAGTTCAAACTACTAAAGATTTACTTACTAATCAAAAATTAAATGTAATTACTTTAGGTCAAGGTAAGTATGTAATTAATCAATATCCTCTAAAGAATACGGAAGTATTTGAAAATAATAAAGTTTTCTTAGTTAGTAATAATAAAGATTATATTTTAGAAGATATGACTGGATGGAGTTTAAACGAAGTGAAAACTTATGCTAGTTTATTAGGTATAAACTTTAATATAAATGGTTATGGTTATGTTAAAGAACAAAGTATACCTCCAGGAACTAGTATTAATAGTGATATGGATATAACGGTTACTTTAGATAAGGGAAAATAAATATGATTAATAAAAAAACAAAAATATTTTTAATAATTAGTCTTATTATATCTTTACTTTTAGTAATATTTATAAGTGTAAAAGAAATTCAAATAAAAAAGAATAATAATGAGGCTATAACTAATCTTCAAAATGAATGTTTAAGTACAAATTATATAGGTACAGAAAAAGAAGAGTTTTGTATATCAATCTTAAATAAAGATAATAAAATAGAATTTTTTGAATTATTTCAGGAAAATATTATAAATATTAGTAATACAAAATATATGTTTATCTTTATAATTTTGACAATTATTACAGCATCTGTTTTTAATTGTAGTTATTTAAAAAATAGAATACTAATAACTGAATTACCTCGAAGTAATTTTAAAAAGATAAAAAAGAAAATGTTTCTTAATTCTTATATATCGTCTTTAATATTATTATTTATTGCTTTAAGTTTAATTATTATACCTTTAATTTATACTAAAAATTTAAGTTCAGTTAATTTAATTACTTCTAATGCTAGTGTTTGGTCTTTTGAAACATTAAAAAATCCTTATTTATTTTTAATTTTATATGTTTTAAATATCTTCTTTTGTTCTTTAATCTATATTAATATTACACTTTTAGTATGTAGATATCATCATAATCTTTTTATTACAATAATTTTATCATTTTTAAGTATTATTGGTCTTGAGATAGTATTAGAAGTATTTTTTGGAGGAATTATTTGTACTTACTTATTAAAAACTGATATTAGTATATTATTTAATATTATTAATGAATTTTTGTTCTGCAATGATAGTTATGGTATTTTATCAATGATGATAGTTCCATTTACAATAATGATTATAACGTTTATGATGGTTTATTTAGCTTATAAAGATAAAGAAAAACTAATTATGGATATAGAGGAGAATGAATAAATGGAAATAGTAGTAAATAATTTAAGCAAAGAATTTAATGGTATTCCAGTTCTTAATAATATTAATTTACATTTTAAAAGTGGTAATATATATGGTTTATATGGCCGAAATGGTTCTGGTAAATCAGTCTTTTTAAAAATTTTAAGTGGGTTATATAATCCTACTAAAGGTGAAGTATTATATGATGGAGTTAATTTTAATAATTTAAAAGAATTCCCAAAATCTTTAGGAGTTATGATTGAAAAACCATCATTTTTTCCTGATTTAACTGGTTATGAAAATTTAAAATTACTTGCTAAAATTAATAATAAGATTGGAGATAAAGAAATATTAGAAACTTTAGATTTAGTTAATTTAATAGAATTTAAAGATAAAAAATATAGTAAGTATTCTTTAGGAATGAAGCAAAAATTAGGACTTGCTCAAGCTATAATGGAAGATCAAAATATTATTTTATTAGATGAAATATTTAATGGTATTGATAATGAATCAGTAAATAAGATAATTAATTATTTATTAAAAGAAAAAAATAAAGATAAAATAATTATTATTAGTAGTCATATTAAAGAAGATTTAAATAAACTTTGTGATCAAATATTTTACTTTGATAATGGCCAAATTATTTCTGAATAACATAAATGGAGTAAAGATATGAAATTAAATTTATTAATACTTAATGAAGTCATTAAAAAAAATAAATATTGGATACTTTTTTATTTTTTAATACTTATTATTTATCTTATTATTCTTTTTTTAAAATTAGATTATATACCAATAACTTATGATAATTTTTTGGGATTAATTAATTATCCAAATTTTAAATTATTAAATGGTACTTATAATTTATATTATATTTATAATTATTTATTCTTTTTATATTTAGGTTATAAATTTTATTTTTATGATTTAGAGAATGGTTTTAATAATATAGCTATAAGAATAAATAAATATAAATGGCTTTCTAGTAAATTAATTGTTTTTATTCTTTTTTTGATTATATTTAAATTATGTACTAGTTTAATAATAGCAAAATTTTTAAGCTATTTTATAAGGATAAATATTAGAGATATAATTATAAGTATTTTATATTTTATAACTATATATATAATGTTAGTTACTTTTACTAATTTATTTACTAAAAAGATTATTATAATATTATTATTAATTGTATCTAGTTTGATAGTTATAGCATTATTAAAATTAAACTTAATTTTAAATATTATTTTAAATTTATTATTAGTAATAGTTAATTTTAAAATAATTAATTTAAAAAAATTAATTCAATAATAACTAAATAAAACATATTATTTTATGAGGGATAATATGTTTTTTAATGATATACATACAAGAATTAGATTTATATTATTAATTATTATAATTATACTTTTATTAATAATAGGAAAAGTGTTTTATATTCAAGTATTTTCTTATAATAAATTATCTAAAATAACTGAAGATTTATGGAGTAGAAGAATGACTATTAATGCTCCAAGAGGAGATATAGTTGATCGAAATGGTAAAGTATTAGCTACTAGTATTGTTACAACTACAATATATGTGGTACCTGGACAGATAAAAGCTGAAAACAAGGAAAAGGTATCGAAAGATATAGCAGAAATATTAAATTGTGATTTTGATGATGTTTATAAATATGTGGCAAAAAATAGTAGTATGGAAATAATTCGAAAAGGAATGGACTTAGATAGCAAAACAGCTGAAAAAATTGAAAAATTAGGTTATGATGGTGTTTATTTAATTGTTGATTCCAAAAGATATTACCCATATGGGGAAATGCTTGCTCATATTATTGGCTTTGTTGGTAGTGATAATCAAGGTCTTTCGGGGTTAGAACTTACTTATGATAAATATTTGACGGGTGTTAATGGTTCTTTAAAATATTATAGTGATGGTAAAGGTAATAAATTAGAGGTACCTGATAGTTATATTGCCCCATCTAAAGGAATGACTTTGAAACTAACATTAGATTTAGAATTAATGGAAGCAATCTATAATGAACTTAATAATGCAATGGATAAATATAACGCAGATAATGCTTTAAGTATTGTTATGGATCCTAAAACAGGGAAAGTACTTGCAATGGGTAGTTTACCATCATTTGATCCAAATGATTATCAAAGTTATAGTGAAGAAGTTATAAATCGTAATTTACCAATATGGAAAACTTATGAACCAGGTTCAACTTTCAAAATAATTACATTAGCAAGTAGTTTGGAAGAAGGGGTAGTTGATTTATTTAAGGATACATATTATGATTCTGGAGCAATAACAGTAGAAGGTTCAACTCTTCATTGTTGGAAACATGGTGGTCACGGAGCTCAAACATATTTAGAAGTAGTAGAAAATTCTTGTAACCCCGGTTTTGTTACTTTAGGCGAAAAGTTAGGTAAAGAAACATTAATGAATTACATAAAAAAATTTGGCTTTGGTTCTAAAACAGGTATTGATTTAAATGGTGAAGGTAATGGAATATTGTTTTCGTTAGATAAAATGGGACCTGTAGAGTTAGCAACAACTGCCTTTGGTCAAGGTATAAGTGTTACTCCTATTCAACAAGTAACAGCAGTCTCTGCCGCGATTAATGGTGGACTTTTAAATACTCCTTATGTAGTTGATGCAATTATAGATGAAAGTAGTTCCGCAATTATTTATGAAAATAAACCTCGTGTAAAAAGAGAAGTAATAAGTAAAGAAACTTCCCAAATGGTTCGTTTTGCTTTAGAGAGTGTCGTGGCTAATGGGACGGGTAGAAATGCTTATATTGAGAATTATCGCGTTGGTGGAAAAACCGGAACGGCTCAAAAAGTAAGTAATGGTAAATATATGGTTGGTAATTATATTCTTTCATTTATTGGCTTTTTACCTGCTAATGATCCTGAAGCAGTTATCTATGTGGCTGTGGATAATCCTAAAGGGGTAACCCAATATGGAGGAACAGTATCTGCTCCTATTGCAAGAAATATTATGTTATCTACTATTGAAACGTTAAAAATAAAAGAACAAAGTGGTGGTATGTTAAAAGAATATCAATATTTAGATGTTCATTATTATGTTTTACCAGATGTTGTGGGAATGACTAAAGAAGAAGCTACTAAAAAATTAAAAGAATTTAAAATTAAATATACCGGTAGTGGAGATAAAGTTATTTATATGTCTCCTAGTCCTAATACTTTTCAAAGTGCTGATACAACGATTACTTTGTTGTTAAACTAATGTCAATTTTTGTCAATTTAATAAAATGAAACTCAAGAATATATATTTAGTATTGTATAATTAAATAAGAGGGTGATAGTATGTTAATTTTAGCAAAAGCTGCTATGGCTATGATGTTAGGCTTTGTTTTGGCAATTGCCAGTGGTCTTATTTTTATACCATTATTAAAAAAGTTTAATATAGGTCAAAAAGTTAGTAGAACAATTAATGAACGTCATTTAGAAAAAGAAGGAACTCCAACAATGGGAGGGATAATATTTATTTTTCCAACCATTTTTTCTTTAATTTTGTTATATATTAATAAAAGTATTAATTTTAGTTATAATTTATTTATTCTGATATTTGTCTTTTTAGCATATGCTCTTTTAGGAGGAATAGATGATTTATTAAAGGTTAAATTAAATAATAATAAAGGTTTAAGTATTGTTACTAAATTCTTAATTCAAATGATTATTGCTTTAGTATTCTTTTATTTCTTTATGAAGAGTGGAGGTAAATCAACTCTTGAATTTACAGCATTAAATATTATAATACCTTTAGGATGGACATTTGGTATCTTTATCTTATTTTTATTAGTAGGTACTTCGAATGCAGTTAATATAACTGATGGGTTAGATGGTTTATGTGCTGGTCTTTCAGCGATTGCTTTTGTAGCTTATGGTATTATTTCGTGGAATTGTGGTTGGTTAGAAGGTTATCAAGAAATTGCTATTTTTTGTTTCTTAATAGTTGGATCATTACTTGGTTTCTTAGTTTATAATAGTCATCCTGCTAAAGTATTTATGGGTGATTTTGGTTCTTTAGCATTAGGAGGTGCTTTAGCAACTATTGCTATATTAACAAGACACGAATTATCTTTAGCAATTATTGGCGGTGTCTTTGTAATTGAAACATTAAGTAGTTTAATTCAAATGTTTTTAATTCGTAATTTTAATAAAAGATTATTTTTAAAAGCTCCTCTTCATCATCATTTTGAAGAGTTGCATTGGTGTGAAAGTGATATTGTTAAATTGTTTTATGTAGTTGGATTACTTTTAGCAATGGTTGCTATAACATATGGTGTTTGGATTTAATTAATTAAATAATAAATAGGGGGTTTTATGAAAAAAAGAATTGATGGATCTTTTTTAATAATGACTATCATTCTAATTGTTTTTGGTTTGATAATGATATACTCAGCTAGTTATGTTTGGGCAGTATATAAATTTAATGATGCTTTTCATTTTGTTAAAATGCAAAGTATATTTTTTCTTATGGGATTATTCGTCATTTATTTTACCTCAAAAATAGATTATCATTTATATTATAAATATGCTAATATTATTTTATTTATATGTGCAATATTATTAGTATTAGTTTTAATACCTGGTATAGGTAGTGTTAGAAATGGTAGTCGTAGTTGGTTTGGAATAGGTTCTTTAGGAATTCAACCTAGTGAACTTGCTAAAATTGGTTTAATTATCTTTGTAGCTAAATATTTAACAAATAATAAGAAAAAGATGAAAAGTATTGTTAAAGGTGTTTTACCTATTTTACTTGTTATCGGTTTTTTCTTTTTTATCATTATGTTAGAACCTGATTTTGGTACCTCTATGGTTATCGTTTGTACTCTTATTGCAATGATTTTTATAAGTGGAGTAAAAGTATCTTTCTTTGTTAAAATAGGTCTTCTTGGTCTAGTAGGTATTATTGGGATTGTTATTGCAGCACCTTATCGAATGATGCGTATAATTAGTTTTTTAAATCCTTGGAGCGATCCCCTTGGAAGTGGTTACCAAATTCTTCAAAGCTTGTATGCAATTGGACCGGGCGGAATACTTGGTCAAGGTTTTTTTAAATCCAGACAAAAATATTTTTATTTACCAGAACCCCAAACTGATTTTATCTTTTCAATTATTAGTGAAGAATTAGGCTTTTTAGGAGTTTTAATTGTAACAAGTGCTTTCTTTTTCTTATTTTATAGAGGTATTAGAATTACCTTAAAAACAAATGATTTATTTGGAAAATATTTATGTTTTGGATTAATTTTTGGAATAATTATTCAAGCGGTTTTAAATCTAGCGGTGGTTGTTGGTCTCGTGCCTGTGACTGGAGTTACTTTACCTTTCCTTAGTTATGGCGGCTCTTCTTTACTTGTAAGTATGCTTAGCATTGGTATTATTTTGAATATTTCTAAAAATAATTAAAATAATATTGACATACAAACATATATTTGCTATAGTTTGCTTATGGTCACAGTAAGGGGGAATTTATATGGACACAATTACATTAATTAAAGAAGAAAAAATTAAGAATATGATTTATGAAATAAGAGGAAAGCAAGTTATGCTAGACTCTGATTTAGCAAAACTTTATGGATGAGTAAATGGCACTAAGAGAATTAATCAGTCAGTAAAAAGAAATATTGATAGATTTCCTGAAGATTTTTATTTTCAATTAACCAACGAAGAATTTTCAAACTTGAAGTTTCAAATTGGGACTTCAAGTTTGAATGGATATGGTGGAGTTCGAAAAAATCCATATGTTTTTACCGAGCAAGGAGTTGCGATGCTTGCAAGTGTTTTAAGAACTCCGATTGCCACAAAAGTAAGTGTTAGCATTATGCGTGCTTTTGTAATAATGCGCAAGTATATTTCTAATGAATTGATTGAGCAAAAATATATTAATAATTTAGTAATAAAGCATGATGAAGATATAAAATTGTTGCAAGATTCTTTTAATAGATTTGAAGAAAAGAAAAAAGAAAATGAAATTTATTTTAATGGACAAATATATGATGCTTATTCTAAAATAGTTGATATTTTAAATGATGCACATAACAATATAATTATTATTGATAATTATGCAGATAAAACTGTTTTAGATATGATAAGAAATATAAAAATTGATGTAATTATAATATGTAAAACTAATAGTTTATTAAAAGAAATAGATATAAATAAATATCAAAAACAATATAATAATTTAAAGGTATTTTATAGTAATGATTTTCATGATAGATACATTATATTAGACCAAAAAGAAATTTATCATTGTGGAGCATCTCTAAATTATGCAGGTAATAAAACTTTTTCTATTAATAAACTAGAAGATAAAATCGTAAAAGGCAGTTTAATAAAATATGTACTTACAATTATAAAATAATTATTTAGTTATTGTGAAAGTGCAACATATTAAAAATCAACTATATTGGTAATGTTTAGAAAGTTATTTTATCTTTTCTTAGTTATAGTAGCTTTTCGTTACTTGTGAGTATGCTTAGTATCGGTATTATTTTGAATATTTCTAGGAATGGCAAATAATAAGTAATAGGAAAACATAAAGCAATATTTTTAATTATATTTTCCTATAAGAAAATATATTGACTTTTTTGGACTTTAACTGTATAATTAATTTAGGTGATAAAAATGATAAAAAGAGAAGCATATTTATCTAAAATACGCGAATTTTATGATATGGACATAATAAAAGTTATCACGGGAATTAGAAGATGTGGTAAATCTATATTGTTGTTGCAAATAATTGAAGAATTAAAAGAAAATAATAATGATAGAGATCATATTATTTATATTAATTTTGAAAATGTAGAATTTTCTTTTATAAAAAATTATTTAGATTTAAATAAGTACATTAAAGAAAAAATTAAAGATAAAGAAAAATATTTTCTACTATTTGATGAAGTTCAAATGGTTGATGAATGGGAAAAAGCAATTAATTCTTTTAAATCAACTTTAAATGTTTCAATATTTGTAACTGGTTCTAATTCAAAACTCTTATCTTCTGAGTTAGCTACACTTTTATCAGGAAGATATGTGACTTTTAAAATTGCACCATTTAATTTTAAAGAAGTTGTAGAGTATAAAAATATAAAAGAAAAAAGTGATATAGAAGAAGCATTTAATGATTATTTGTTATGGGGAGGCATGCCTCAAAGGTTTTCCTTTACATCTATAGAAGGTATACAAACATATTTAAAAGATCTCTTTGATTCAATAGTATTAAAAGACATCGTAAAAAGAAACTCTATAAAAAACGTAGCAATATTTGAAAGAGTTATGGAGTATTTAGTAACAAACCCAAGTCAAACATTTTCACCAACTAATATGATGAGTGTTTTTGAAACAGAAAAGATTCCTGTTTCTTCGAAAACAATCTATGAGTATTTGGACTATGCTGAAGAAGCTCTATTAATGTCTAAAATTTCTACTTATGATATAAGAGGCAAAAGGATATTGTCAAGAAAAGATAAATATTATCTAACTGATTTAGGATTAGGACAAATTCTAAATATAAATAAAAAAACTCAATATGGTGCCTATTTAGAAAATATTGTCTTTAATGAACTTATTTTTAGAGGTTATAGTGTAAGTGTTGGAAATAATAATGGCAAAGAAATAGACTTTATTGCTACAAAGCATAATCAAAAAGAGTATTATCAAGTTACATTTGAACTTTCTAATAAAGAAACAGAAGAAAGAGAATTTGGTGCTTATGATAATATTCAAGATAACTATCCTAAATATGTTATATCAACAGATAAATTAGACTATTCTCAAAATGGTATAATTCATAAAAATATTATAGATTGGTTATTAGAAAAATAATTTGATAAAAGTATGGCAAGAGAAAAGTAAGTTATGTTAAACTTTGGTTTAGCAAAACATTATGGAGTATATATTAAGAGAGTAAATGAAGCGGTTAGAAATAATCCTCAAAAATTTCCAGAAAGATTTAGTTTTAAATTAACGGACAAAAAATATATTGAAACTCGTGGAGGTAAATATAAAAATCCTCGTGTGTTTACAGAACAAGGTGTAGCGATGATTATCTCTATAAAAAAATAATCAATAAGAAATGAACATATGGTATAATATTAACAATAAGAGTTAAAGTATTGGAGGCGCCGTAAATGATTAGACTAAAAAATGTAAGTAAAATATATACTAATAAATCAGAAAATATTACTGCAGCTGATAATATAAATTTGTCATTTCCCAAGACTGGTCTATATGTTTTATTAGGTAAAAGTGGAAGTGGTAAATCAACACTACTTAATCTTATTGGAGGATTAGACTATCCTACTAAAGGGAAAATAATTTTTAATAATAAAGATTTAAGCATAATGAGTTCCAATGAACTAGCTGATTATCGTAACAATGTAGTAGGATTTATATTTCAAGAATATTATTTGTTAGAAAAATTAACTGTTTATGATAATATAAAATTAGCATTAGAATTACAAAATAAAAAAGATACAACTAAAATTGATATTTTAATGAAACAATTAGATATAGATACACTAAAATTTAGAAAAATTAAAGAATTATCTGGTGGCCAAAAAGCAAGAGTAGCAATTGCCAGAGCTATTGTCAAAAATCCTCGAATAATTTTAGCAGATGAACCAACAGGTAATCTTGATAGTACTAATTCGGAAATAATTTGGAATATTTTTAAAACATTAAGTAAAGATTATTTAATAATAGTTGTTACCCACGATGAAGATAATGCTAAAAAATATGCCGATGATATTATTTTTATTGAGAATGGTCAAATTAGTAAAGATATAATAGATACTAAAGAAATAGTGAAATACCCGGTAAAACAAACCAAAATAAAATTTAATAATTTATTTAAAGTAAGTAAATATATTTTTAAATCTAATATTATTCGTAATTCATTAATTAGTCTAATTTTTTTAATCTTCTTCTTTTTATATGCTTTTGTGATTAATTTAACTAGGTTTGATATTAATAATTCACATATTGAAGCATTAAAACTTAATTTTAAAAATGATTATGATATTAGTTTAGTTAGAAATTCAGTAGGTGATTATCATAGTTGGCAATTTAAACAAACTGAAATAGATGATATAACGAATTATTTAGATACAAAAGATATAAAGTATGAAATTGAAAATACTATTGCTGGCAATTATCAAAATATGGTAATTCAATTTGCTAATAAAATTATAAAAGAACCATCAGAAAGCTATAACATAATATGCAATAAATTAATGACTCCTATTAAATCATTTATAGAAGTTAAAGAAGAGAATTTTTCTAAAAAATACATAGGTAGTTTTCCTAAAAATAATAATGAAATATTAATCTCTAATTTATTTGCTAGATTTATAATAAATTATGGTTTAATAGATAAAGAAGGAAATGAATATTATCCTAAGAGTTATGATGAGATTATTAATGATGATGTTTTTCTTCAATTTGATCCATCAATTAATACAGCTTTTAAAATAACTGGTATATATGATTTAGATTATGACATTGATGCTTTTAAAAACAAAACTATTAGTTATGAACTTGATGAATTTGGTAATAATGCAGTTGTATTTGATGAAGAATTAAGATATTTTTATAATAAAACTTTTGTTATTTATTGTAATGAAAATTTCTTTACTACTTTAGATATCCTACAAAACAATTCATTAAATACGGAATTATTTAAAAGTTACCTTTTTATAGATAATGAATATAAGTTTATTGATTATAATAGTAGTGCTTGGACAGTACCTTATTATTTAAATAATTCATATCTTTTAAATGATAATGAAATTGTTCTTAATAAGTATTTATTAAATCTATTATCTAATAACGATTTTGAAAATAAGTTAGAAAGTCAAAAAGAATTATCAGAAAGGGATTTTGCTTTATTGTATATGGAACAAAATAATATTTTAGGTAATAATATTGATTTATTTATTGCTGATCCTTATGATTATTCAAAAGCTAAAGAAATGGAAAAATATAGTTTAAAAGTAGTTAATTATGTTTCTTCAATAGATAATGGCCAATTTCATTCTAATCCTTTTTTAGTATCGGATAATGTTTTAGAAAATTACTTTATTGGTATAAATAATGTTAATACGATTACCATAACTGAAAAAAATGAAGATAAATTAATTGACCTATTAAATAATCATATAGATAATGATAAATATATTATATCTACAGCATTATCTAATAAAATAAGTTCAATGATTAATATGATTAATAAAACTTCAATATTTGCTAAATATAGTTCGATAATTTTATTTGGATTCTTAATAGTTTTAATGGTATTAATTAATTTACTTATATTATTTGCTAATAAAAAAGATTTTGGAATTATGAAATCTTTAGGATTTAAAGATAAAGATATTATAAAAATATATAGTTTATTAATATGCATGTTAACAATAATTCCTTTCTTAATAGTTATAATTTGTTTAATGCCAAGTTCTAATTTAATTAATCACTATATATCTAACAAAGTAGGTTTTAAAATTAATTTGATTTATCAAAATTGGTATCTTTATCCTCTTACAATATTATCTTATGTTATAATTCTGTATATTTCTATAACAGCAACAATAAAAAAACTATTAAAATTAAATCCAATAGAAATAATAAAAAAGGAAAAAGATTAAAATGATAAAATTAAAGAATATTAGTAAAATATATAAAACTAGATATGAATCAGTTAAAGCTTTAGATAATGTTAATGTTACATTACCAGATAATGGTTTATTCTGTTTAATTGGTAAAAGTGGAAGTGGTAAATCAACATTACTAAATCTTGTTGGAGGTCTAGACTACCCTAATTCAGGTGATATTTTCTTTAATAATATTTGTTTGAATGACTTAAATAGGGAAGAAATAGCAAATTATCGTAACGAAGTTATAGGCTTTGTTTTTCAAGAATTTAACTTATTAGATAATTTAACTGTTTATGAAAATATTAAAATAGCATTAGATTTACAAAATCAAGATGATGAAGAAAAAATAGATGTTGTTTTAAAAGATTTAGATATTGAAAATTTAAAAAATCGTCAAGTAGTTGAATTATCAGGTGGCCAAAAAGCAAGAGTGGCAATTGCTAGAGCTATTGTTAAAAATCCCCAAATAATACTTGCAGATGAACCAACAGGTAATTTAGATCAAAAGAATTCTGACGAAGTTTGGAAATTATTAAAAGAGATAAGTAAAAAAAGGCTAGTTCTTGTTGCGAGTCACGATAAAAATAGAGCTACTATTTATGCAGATTCTATTTTGAATATAGTTGATGGTTTAATTGAAGTTAATCATTCTAATGTAAATGAACAATCTAACTATTATTTAAAGGATTATGAATATAGTAATAATCTAATAAAATTTTTATCTAAAAAAGTATTTAAAACGAAAAATAATTTATATTTACTAGCTGTTATAACAATGACTATGGCTATGTTTTTCTTTGGTTTTTCTATAATGTTTACTCAATTTGATCTAAATGAATCATATGCTGAAGCACTTGTTAATAATCATCAAAATAATATTACAATTGTAAAAAATGATGATAGAAACAGTTATACAATGGGTTTTAATGTTTCTGAAAGAAATTATTTAGAATCTTTTTTACAAAATTATAATTATTCTTATGGTAGTAATTTAATAGTTAATAACGAAGTATTTACTTTTACTTTTAAGAATACGGATAATATAACGGAATACTATAAATTTTATAATAATAGTTCGGAAGATAACAATATATTTGTTGATCTTAAAGAAAATAAATTTAATTATATAGGTAATCTTCCCAAAGGGGCAAATGAGTTAATGATTTCTAACTTTCTTGCCGATTATATTATTCGTCTAGGCGTAAGTAATGTAGATAATCAAATTATAGAAATAAATAATTATACTGATTTATTAAACCAAGAAATTTTAGTTAATGATGTAAGATTAAAGATAGTAGGTATTTATTTAGTAGATGAAGATATAAAAAATAAAGATACGCTTAATAATGATGATGAAAATATTATAATGCAATATTTATATAGATATTATATTAATTCAAATTTTTTTGAAATATCTAATTTTAATTCCAATAGTTATACCAATATGACTTTAGGGTTAAAGTACAACGATAATATGACTATTAATTATATTAGTGATGAAAATATAAATTTAAAGCAAATAATTATTGGTAAAGATTTAGCAAAAGAACAATCTATTATAAAAAGTGATAAAATAAAACTGCAACTATGGGATTTATATGATTTATATAATATGAATGATTTAAGTTATGAATTAGAGGTAATTGATATTGGCAATTTAACAATTATTAATAAAAATTTATTAAATAATGTTTATTTAAATCATCAACTAGTTAAAGAGATATATGTTAATAATGCTAGTAAAATACAATTAAAAAATTTATTTTCCATTGATAAAGAACATATTGAATTTAAAACATTATATAGTGATGATATGGCTAATATTAATCTACTAGTTAGTCAAGTGAAAACAATTTTTACTTTTTTAGGTTGTATATTCGCTTTGGTAAACATATTAATAATTATTGTTTATATCCATTTTGTATTTAAGAGTAATAAAGATAAAATATTGACATTGTATTCTTTAGGTATAAAAGATTTAATTATAAAAAAAATATTTATTTTTAAATCTTTAATGTTAGGATTAATCGCTCTTTTAATGACTTATCTTTTAATTACTATATCTATTATATTAGGTAATTTAATAATATCTTATAACTTAGGTTATACAATAAATATTATTCGATTTAATTATAGCATTTATTTATATCCATTCTTATTAATTAGTGTAATTATATTATTGGCAATTATTTATCAAATGTTAATGATTAAAGGATTATTTAAAAAGCGTACTTAATTTATAAAAACTAGGAGGTAAAAATGCATAAACTATATATTGTTAGACACGGAAAAACTGATTGGAATGACCAAAGATTATTACAGGGATTGACTGATATTGCTTTAAATGAAGAAGGAATAAAACAAACTAAAGAATTGAGAAAAAAGATAGATTTAAGTAAAATAGATATATGTATTTGTTCTCCTTTAAAAAGAGCAAAAACATTTTAGATAACATAAAAAGAGAATATCCTAATAAAAATATTTTAATAATTTTTCACGGGAGTTTTATGAAAGCTTTACATTTTAATTTAATAGGGTATGATGAGAATACAAATTTTCTAACATTTAATCCTCAAAATGCAAATATCTATGAATATGAAATAGAATAATATAAATAATAGGTCTTGACAATGGTATAAGAAAAAATATATATTTAAAGTGGCTTAAGTTAATTAAGCTATGCAAATTTGCATATAATAATATTGCTATTAAATTTAATAGCATATAAAAAAGCTAGTGATTCCCACTGTTGAGAGGAACTTAAAAAAGTGGTGATTCCAACCAATAAGAGGAACTTAAAAAAGCGGTGATTCCCACCATAAGAGGAACTTAAAAAAAGAAACTAGAGAGCACACTCTAGTTTTATTTATAAAAACATTTAAATATTAAATCTGTCAACAAAATAGTAATTAAGCATATTATTAATTGCTAATAACATTTATTTATGTTAAGATTAATTTATAGGAGGAATGAAGTATGCCGTGGATTATTTTAATAGTGGTTTTATTAGTTTTAGGAATCTTTATTGGTTCAGTTTATAATAGTTTAGTTTCATTAAGAAATAAGGTTAGAGATCAATATAGTCAAATTGATGTTCAATTAAAAAGAAGATTTGATTTAATACCTAATTTAATTGAAACAGTTAAAGGTTATATGAAACATGAAAGTGAAACTTTAGAAAATGTAATTAAAGCTCGTAATAATTATGTAAATGCTAATAACTTAGAAGGACAACTTGAAGCTGATGGAGAATTAAGTAAAGCAATGAGTAGATTATTTGCTTTATCTGAAAGTTATCCAGATTTAAAAGCTAACGAAAATTTTTTACAACTTCAAGGTGAATTAAGAGAAACAGAAGAACAAATTAGTTATGCAAGAAGTTTTTATAACGATTCCGTATTAAAACTTAATAATAAGATAGAAATGTTCCCATCAAATATTGTAGCAGGAATATTCGGATTTAAAAAAGAAACTTTCTTTGAGGCAAGTAATGAAGAAAGACAAAATGTTAAAGTTAAATTTTAAGGCATTATAAAATGCCTTTTTTAAGAGGTTAATTATGAAAAGAATATATAAATTATTATTTGTAATAATATTATTTTTATCTTTTAATAAAATAGTGTTTGCTTATAATGATATTAAAAGTATAAGAATGGATATTTATGTAGATAATATGGGTACTGCACATATAAAAGAAGAGTGGGTAGCAAAACTAGATAAAGGAACAGAAGGATATAAACCATATTATAATTTAGGAAGCAGTAGAATAGAAAATTATAAAGTTTCAATGAATGGTAAAGAATTCACTACTTTAAGTAATTGGGATATAGATGCATCATTTGCTAATAAAAGTTATAAAGCTGGTTTAAACTATGGCAGTGATAAAGTAGAGTTATGTTTCGGAATAAGTAATTATGGAAAAAATACTTATATAATGGAATATGATATCACTAATTTTGTGGTAGAATTAAATGATGCCCAAATGATATATTGGCAACTAATTCCTTATGATTTATCTGATAAACCAGAAAATGTCTATATAAAAGTTTATAGTGATTTTGCATACGAAGATGACTATGATGTATGGGGATATGGTTATGGTGGTAATCAAAATGGTTATGCTTATGTTTATGATGGCTATATTGAAATGAGTAAAGATGGAGCGTTAAATAGTAATGAATATATGGTTCTTTTAGCTAAGTTTCCTAAAGAAACATTTAAAACCAGTACTTTTATTAATGAGGATTTTTCTTATTATTTAGATATGGCTAATGAAGGATCTATAGAAAATAACTATGATTCATATTACGACTATGATGAATATGAACCTTCATTTAATACTATAGCATTAATTATTGGTAATATTATTTTTACTTTTAGTGTTATAGGAGCAAGTATTTTTGGTATATCAAAGATGATAATTACATTTGGTACAAAAAGAATTAAATTTCCTAAAAATGGTAAAAAATTAAAAGATGTTCCATATTTTAGAGATATTCCTTGTGAAAAAGATGTCTTTAAAGCTTATTGGGTTGCAGGTCAATATGAATTAATTAAAAATAAAAATGACTTTTTAGGAGCTCTTCTTCTTAAATGGTTAAAAGAAGATGTTATCGAAAATACAATGGTAACAAAGAAAAATAAAGAAGAAAAAGCTTTGAAATTGAAAAGTGCAACTAAATTAAATCCTATGGAACAAGAAATTTATCAAATGATGTATGAAGCAAGTAAAGATGGTATCTTAGAAAAACACGAATTTGAAAAATGGTGTGGTGATCATTATGGAAAGATACTTAGATGGTTTGATAGAGTTGTTGATGATGAAACAAATAAATTTGTTGAAGAAGGATTAATTGATAAAGTAAAAAAAGAATATTTTGTTAAAGATAAAATTCAAGAATATGCTTATGAAATGGCAGGATTAAAAAAATTCTTAAAAGATTTTTCTAATATTAAAGATAGAGAAGCAATTGAAGTTAAACTATGGGAATATTATTTAATATATGCACAAATATTTGGTATAGCGAAAAAAGTTGCTAAAGAGTTTAAAGAAATGTATCCTGATATTATAAGTGATGAATATTATAGTGATATTATATTCTTACATACAATTTCTTATAATGGTGTTAATGCTGCATCTGCGGCCAGAAGTAGAGCTGAAAGTTATTCATCAGGTGGTGGGGGATTCTCATCTAGTGGTGGAGGCGGTGGCTCCTTCGGTGGCGGAGGCGGCGGAGGCGGTTTTCGTTAAAATAAAAGAACTCACAAATATGTGGGTTCTTTTTTATAACTTTCGATAAAGGCCAATTGCTATACCGAGAATAACACAATTATCTAAAATAATTGGATCCATTGTATCATTTTCCGGTTGTAAACGAATGTGTCCATGTTCTTTATAAAATGTTTTAATAGTGGCTTCATTTTCCATAGTCATTGCTACAACAATGTCACCATTTTTAGCATTACTTTGTTTTTTAACAATAACATAATCACCATCATAAATTCCCGCATTAATCATACTTTCACCAGAGACGTGAAGAGTAAATACTTCTTCTTTAGCAGGAATTAGAGATGCTGGAATATCAAAAAATTCATTTGGTTGTTCAATTGCTGTAATAGGATTACCTGCCGTAATTTTTCCTAATAGAGGAACTTTGACAACATTCTCATTAGTAGGTAAATATTCATTTTCACATAAAATTTCAATAGTTCTAAATTTATTGCTAGTTGTTTTGATATATCCTAAATTCTCAATATTTTTTAAATGGACAAATACAGTAGCGGGACTATTTAATCCAACTCCAGCACATATTTCTCTTACTGATGGGGGAAAACCATGTTCCGCAATAAACTTTTTAATAAAATCTAAAATTTCACTTTGACGTTTAGTTAATTCACTTTTTTTCATAAAGACCTCCTATAACAATAATACATCATCATCTAAAAAATGTCAAACAAATGTTTACAATATATTTTTTCTGTTGATGCAAACAAACGTTTATGCTATGATAGATGTGAAAGAAGGAGTGATATATAATGAAAAAGAAAATTTTTAATTTAGGAATTTTAGTTTTATTTTATGCAGTTTTAGTTGGAGGAGTATTGCTCCTTAATATGCGGTTTGCTAATTTAAATAAAAATACTGTCGATAATTATGTTGTTAATAAATAATTTTTGGGTAATTGTCATATTTAATAAAAAAGGGTATAATAAATATGGAGAGTAGTTATGAAAAGATTATTAGTATTGTATGCAAGATATGGCTCAGGTCATAAGTCAATCGCGGAGTATGTAGCTAATTATATAAAGGAAAATAATGATAAATTTGAAGTTAAATTACTAGATATAACTGATTATGGTAATTTTTTAGGAAGATGTGGCATCAAAGTATTTGATTTTGTTGGTAAACATCGTTCAGAATTCTTATTTAATATCGGTTATGAATTAATGGATCATAAAATATCTACATTAGGTCATAATTACTTTGCTAAAAAAAGTTATGATAATAAAAGATTAAGGGAAGTAATTATTGATTATAACCCTCAAATAGTTATATCTAGTCATTTTTATGCTAGTAATATAATTACTTTATATAATAAATTAGGACTTATAAATAGTAAATTATTAACGATTATTACGGATTATCGTACCCACGAATGTTGGACGAAGAATAGATCTTTAGAAGATGGTTATATTGTTGGTAATGATTTAGTTAAAAAAGAACTAATTGAAAGAGGTGTTGATGCTAAAAAAATTTATGCTTATGGTTTGCCTCTTAATATAAAAGTTATTAATAATTTAGATAGTAAAAAAGATATCTATAAAAGATATAATATTAAAGGAAATAGAAAAGTATTCTTATTCTTTGGGGGATCTTCTGTAGGTAGTTTATATTATTATGATTATTTTAAAGCATTAGTTAAAATGGATTTAGATGTTGATGTTATCTTCATTTGTGGAAAGAATACCAAACTAAAAGATAAATGTGATAGATTAGTAAAAAAATATAATGCTAAAAATATTCGTGTTTTAGGTTATTCAAATGATGTTTTAAATATTATGAAAATTAGTGATGTCGTTATTAGTAAACCAGGGGGAGCAACCGTAACAGAATGTTTAGAAATGAAAGTACCAATGATTTTATTACCAGGTTTAGGTGGTCAAGAACGTTACAATGCTAAGTTTATGAGTCGCAAAAAATATGGTGTTTCTCTACGAGGTGTTAGAAGATTTAAAAGAATGGTTACTAAAATATTAAATAATCCAAGTATTTTATTAAAAATGAATAAAAATTTAGAAAAATTAGATAATAATGATGCAATAGTTAAAATTAATAATTTAATTAATAAATTAGTTTAAAAGACTATTAAAATATTTTAAAGTAAGGTATAATGTTAAAATAAGGTAGGCAAATTTATGAACAAAATAGATTTAAGTATAGTAAATAATTTAAAATTAGAATATATTGACGAAAAAGATATTAATTTAGATATAATTGATTTATTATATCGCTTATATAGAAATAATTTAATATTTGATCCTAATAATTATAATTATTTCAATAAAGATAGAGTATTTGTTAGTCCTAAATTAGCTAATATACATCAAAGTATCTTAAAGTTATTTTATAAAGATACTGAAAATATTACTAATTATAAAATAGATAATGCTTTTGGTATTTCTTTAGGAGTAGCTCTTGGAAATAGATATTTAAATGGTTTAGCTAAAATTGAAGATAATAAAACTAATTTAATTACGAGTAGAACTTTTTGTATTTGTAAATATGATGAATTATTAAATAATAATGTCTTTAATAATATTTTTTGTTGTAATAATTTTAAATTAAATAAAATGGTATATATAGTTGTTAAAGATAACTATGATAAATGTGTAGAAAATTTAACAGATCGTTTGGCATATCTTAAATTTCATATTGAAGAAGTTAATGGCTTATCTAAATTAGAAAATATTTTAGATGATACCAAAACTAGTAAGATACCAACAATTATCTTTGTAAATATTAGAACTAAAAATGTTCCTAAAATTAAAGAGAATGTTAATGTTAATGATATGTTTGATAGTCTTTTAAAAAGATTAAATAAAGATTTAGAAAAGAGTAATCTTGTTAAACAAAAAGCAATGAAAGATTTAAAATTACAAGAAATTATTAATTTCTTAGAAAATAAAAAAGTTATTAATAATTTTAAAGCTTCTAATATTAAATTAAATGATGATTATGAAGAAAAAATAATTCAAAGTAATCAAAAGATATTTAATATATTTAGTAATAAAAATGCTTTTATTCTAAATTTATCTGATAGAGAAGATATTCAAACTTTGTCTAAATCTTTAATTATGGATAATACTAATGTAACGCATCGTAATATTATTTTACCTAATCAAATTAACTTGTTAAATGATATTGCAATTGGTTTAGCTATTCTTAATTTTAAAGTATTTATAAGTTCTAAATTAAATAATATGCCTCATATATTAGATAGTATTATTGAAAGTGCTAATAATAATTTAGATATTCATTATACTTTCTTAGAAGATGACAATGTAATTAATTATATCGATCTTTTAAATTGTTTAGATAATTTAATTTGTTTTCGTCCAGGAGATATTAATGAAGTAATTGGGGTATATGAAATATTGAATAGTTATTCTAAAACAACCGTTAATATTATTTCCAATAAGAAAGTAAAAGCTCTTAAAGAGACAAATTATAAATATGTTCAAGCTGGAAGTTATCCAGTAAAAAAGGAAAGTGATACGGTTAATGGTATTCTAATTGCTTCTGGTTATAATGTTAATGATGCAATAACAATTGCTAAAAGTTTAATTTCTTTAGGAATTGTTTTAAGGGTAGTATCAATGCCATCTTTAAAAGTATTTGATATGCAAAATAAAACTTATCAAGAAAAATTATTAATTCCTAGTATTAAAACTTTTATTTTAGATGCTCATAATCAAAATAATTATAAAAGATTTGTTAAAAATAATGAATTTATTTTAAATAGTGGTAATATTGAAATAGATAAAGCAAAAATAATTGAATTAATGAAAAAATAGTATATAAGACACAATTCGACAAAATAATTAATTTAAAGTATGTATAATTATCATTAGGTGATATTTATGCGTACTTTTTATATTTTTAACATAAAAAGAGAGATTAGTATATTAACAAAAGATAATCCTTATAATCTTTATCGAACGATTGAAAGCTTTTATTATTTTGATAATTTAAATTCTACAATATCTTTTAAAATATATAATGATATATTTAATAGTTTTGATAAAGAATATATTGATAAAAGAATTAATAATTTATTTAAAAATAATCGTTATTATACTTGGAATGAAGATATACATAAAATAGATAATAAATATCGTCCAGAACATAGTAAATTAAAAGTATATAAAAGTCATATCTTATTAAAAACGGATGTTGTCAATTCTTTGTTTTTAAAAAATTATTTAATGACCGATAATTTATTTGTTTGTGATTTTCAAAATAAAGATTATTTTTGGTTAAATGAGTTTGTTAGATAATAAGTTTTGTGGTAAAATTAAATAGTGATTAGTATGAAATTTAAATTAAATGATTATATTATAGAATATGAAATAATTCGAAAAGATAATAAAAATCTTTATTTTCGTTTTGATGAAAATTGTAAATTAGTTGTTACGGCCCCTCGTTTTATAAGTGATCAAGAAGTAAAAAATTTAATTACTAAAAATTCAAGTGCTATATTAAAAATGTATGAAGATTCTTTAGAAAAGAGTATTCGAGATAAATTATTTTGGTATTTAGGTAAAAGTTATGAAGTTACTTTCGATAATCGGGTTACTGAACTTAAATTTGAAGATAATAATATAATTTGTCATGATGAAGAAGAGTTAGAAAAATTTTATCAAAAAGAATGTGTAAGAGTCTTTAATGAAGAAATAGAAGTATGTAAGAAATGTTTCAATAATTTACCAGAATTTAGACTTAGAATAAGAAAAATGCGTACTAGATGGGGAGTATGTAATACCAAAGATAAAATTATAACTTTAAATAGTGAATTATTAAAGAAAGATATTCCTTTAATTGATTATGTTATTGTGCATGAAATGGCTCATTTTTATGAAGGTAATCACAGTAAAAAGTTTTGGGCAATAGTAGAAATGGTTATACCTGATTATAAAGAAAAAAGAAAAAAATTAAAATATTGAAGTTTTATTGTCAAAAAAGAAGTTATTTAGTATACTAATGTTGGTGGTTTTATGTACCTTTCTAGTTTAAATAATGAAAAAGTTAAAGCTTGGGAAAAATTATTACAAAAGAAATATCGGGATAAAGAAAATTTATTTATTGTCGAAGATGATCATTTAGTAAATGAAGCTTTAAAAACCAATTGTGTTAAAGAAATAATTACAATTATTGATCAAGAATATGATGTTCCAACTTATATAGTTACAAAAGAAATAATGCGTAAAATATCAAGTCAAGTAACAATACCTAATATAATAGCTATTTGTTATAAAAAAGAATTTCATAATCTTGAGGGTAATATAATTATTTTAGATGACATTCAAGATCCAGGTAATTTAGGAACTATCTTAAGAAGCGCTGTGGCCTTTAATTTTCCTAATATTATTTTAAGTAATAATAGTGTAGATATATATAATCCTAAAGTAATAAGAGCTAGTGAAGGAATGATTTTTCATTTAAATATTTTAAGATGTGATATTAAAGAATTCTTAAATAATCTTAATGAGGATTATGTTAAAGTAACAACATCAGTAAAGAATGGTACAAATATTAAAGATATAAAAGCTAAAAAATATGCCATTGTTTTAGGAAATGAAGGGGCAGGAGTAAAAGATGAAATAAGTGCTTTATGTCCTAAAAAAGTATATATAAATATGCAAAATAATTGTGAAAGTTTAAATGTTGGAGTTGCAGGAAGTATTTTAATGTATGAGGTATATAATGAATAATTATATTATTGTTGGTAAAATAATTAATACTTTTGGTATTAAAGGAGAATTAAAAGTTATTAGTGATTTTGAATATAAAGAGAGAATTTTTAAAGAAGGAACTCCTATATATATTGGTATAAATAAAGATAAAGAAATAATTCAAAGTAGAAGAGTTCATAAAAATAATGATTTAATATTATTTAAAGGATATACAAATATAAATGAAGTTTTAAAATATAAAGGTAGTAATATATATATTTTAAGAAGTGATTTATCTTTAGAAGATGGCGAGTATCTTTTAAATGATTTAATTGGTTTAAATGTTTATGATAAAGAATTATTATTAGGAACTGTACTTGACTATGAAAAAACAATTAATAATGTTTTATTAAAAATTAAAGGAGATAAAACTTTTTATATACCTTTAATAGATAATTATATTATAAAGGTAGATCTTAAAAATAAGAAAATAGATACCAATAATGGAAAGGATTTAATAGTATGAGAATAGATATTTTAACTCTTTTTCCAAATATGTTTGATGGTTTTTTAAATGAATCAATTATTAAAAGAGCAATTGATAATAAAAAAGTCCAAATTAATATTATTAATTTTCGTGATTTTTCAACTTTAAAACATAAACAAGTTGATGATACTCCTTATGGTGGAGGAGCTGGAATGGTTCTTATGTGTGAACCAATTGTCAAAGCAATTGAAAGTGTTAAAGATGATGATGCCATAGTAATTTTAACAACACCTCAAGGACATAACTATAAACAAAGTGATTGTCAAAAATTAAAAGAGTATAAGCATTTAATTATTGTTTGTGGCCATTATGAAGGATATGATGAGCGAATTCGTAACTTTGTAGACTTAGAAATAAGTATTGGGGATTATGTTTTAACTGGGGGAGAATTACCAGCAATGGTTATTACTGATTCTGTTGTCCGTTTACTTGAAGGCGTAATCAATCACGAATCTAGTGAACAAGAATCTTTTAATAATCATTTATTAGATTATCCAACTTATACTAAACCAACTGATTTTCGCGGTTATAAAGTGCCAGATGTACTCCTTAATGGTAATCATCAATTAATTAAAGAATACCGTGAAAAAGAACAAATTAAAAGAACGGAAGAAAGAAGACCAGATCTTTTTGGGGGAAAAAATGAATAAGATAACAAAAGTAAAAAGTGATTTTGAAATATTAGAATTAGATACTAAAGAAGGATTAACAATTACAAAGAAAGATCAAAATGAAAAAGTAGAAATATATGATCCTATATTAATACAAGAAATAATTGATAAAAATTTTGAAAAAAAGTATAAAAAAATATTATATAAGATAATGCTTTTTAATGAACAAGAAAATAATTCAAGTGATGATGCCGAAGCAATTGTTTTAGAAATAGATAATTTTCGTAAATATTTAATTAATAAATATTATTATATTTTAGGGGGACATAAGTTAAATCAATATATAAATATGCTCTTAATGTTAGAGTCCCAAATTAATATTGAACATACTAAAAGTAGATAATAAGTAAATTATACTAAAATTTATTGAAAATATAAAAAATTTAAGTTATAATTAATTTAAGATATGGAAGTGAAAAATGATGAAGAAAAATGGCTTTGTTTTTGTTGAAACAATTATAGCAATAATAATTCTTACTAGTTCACTTTTACTTTTATATTCATCTTTTCATAATATATTACAAACCCAAAAAACAAGAATATATTTTGATGATATAAATTATATATATAGAACTAATTATATAAAAAAAGAATTATACGATTTAGATACACTTAATTCAGCATTAGCAAGTTTTGTTAATGATAATGCAAATTATTTAGAAGTAATTGGTATTGATACACCAGGTTTATTTCCTAACGATAGTGATAAAGCATTTTTTCAATCTTTATTAGATGATTATGAAATTAAACAATTATTTATTGTTAAAGCTAATAAACTTAGTACGTTAAAGAAATGTACCGAAGCTTGTGCTTATAATAATAGTTGTGGTATGTATAGTAGTAGTACAAGAACCACAGATCACAATAATTGTAATAAATTATATTTAAATTTTAATAATGATACAGTTAGATACTTGAAAGATTTATTTGTTTATGTTGTTACAGATTATATCTTAGTAGCTGAATATGAATCTTGTGATAGTAATAACAATTGTCGTAGTTTTTATAGTTGGGTAAGTGTGAATATATGAAAAAGAATGGTTTTATTTCAACAGCAATAATTTATACTTTTTTTACAACATTTTTACTATTAATGATCTTCTTATTAAATAATTATTCGAGAGTTCATTTCTTGTTAGATGAAGTAAAAAATGATATTAAAGAAGACTTTGTTGAAGATGATTTACGTGATGTTAATTTATACATTTATATAAAAAATAGTGGTTCATCAAATTATGAACCAGTTGATGTATTGCCAGGTGGTAATTATAATTTAGATAGTCAAAGTTGTGATTATGATAAAGCATATGTATCTTATGAAAATGGACAACTTGTAATTAATAGTGGGGGAAGAACAACCTGTACAGTATATATGAGTAAAAATTAAAGAAGAGTTATCTTCTTTATTTTAAATATTCTAAATAATTAAGAAGGACAATGTTATGAAAGATATATTTGTAATTATACCAACATTAAATCCGGATGAACAATTAATGTTAAAATTTCTTAAAGAGTTACATAAAGAATTTTCTAACATAATAGTAATTGATGATGGTAGTAATATAGAATTTAATGCTTTTTTTAGTAAATTAACTAAAAAAAAGATTATAGTATTAAAGCATTATAAAAATTTAGGTAAAGGTCGAGCAATAAAAAATGCTTTTAATTATATTTTAAATAATTATCCTAATGTTTTAGGGGCGGTTGTTTGTGATTGTGACGGACAATATTTAGTTAATGATATCATAAAAGTAGCACACGAAATTTTAGAAAATAAAGATAAATTAATTTTAGGAGTCAGAGATTTTGAAGATGAAAAAATACCTATAAAAAGACGTTATAGTAATATCATTATGAAACAAATATTAAAGATCTTTATAGGTTTAGACATTAGTGATACTCAAACAGGATTAAGAGGTTTTAGTAAGTATATAATGTATCAATTTATGGATACAGTAGGAGAGAGATTTGATTATGAAACTAATATGCTTATTTTATGTAAACAAAGTGATATAGATATAGAAGAAGTACCTGTTTCAACTGTATATATAAATAATCATTCGGGTTATCATTTCCGTTCTTTAAAAGATAGTTTATTAATATATCGTTCTTTTATAAAATATTTCTTATGTTCTTTTAGTTCTTTTCTTTTAGATATTATCTTTTTCTCTTTCTTTTTAAATTTACTAGATATAAATTCGAAGATTTTAGCTGCGACTATTTTAGCAAGAATATTATCATCAATTTATAACTATATTATAAATTCTCGGTTAGTATTTAAAAATCAAAGTTTAAATGCTTGGACTAGATATTATGTATTTGTTATAATTATAATGCTTACATCTGGTTGTTTTGTAACTTATTTAAGTAGTTTAATAAAATTACCAATTATAGTAATTAAAATAATTGTTGATTCTTTCTTATGGATTATAAATATAATGGTATTAAGAGAGTTTGTTTTTAAAGGAAAAAAAGATGAATAAAAGAAGAATAGAAATTATTACGTTTAGTATATTATTTATAATATTAACTATTTTAGTTAAATTAAATATGTTGGTTAAGATAGATAATTATATATATAATTTAGTTACTATATTTAGTAATAAAAGTTGGGATAGAATATTTTATATAATAACTTTTTTAGGAAGTACAATCTTTATAATAATAGGAACTATTTTATTAGTTATGTATTTTCTATATCATAAAAAGAAAAAAGAATCTACTATCTTAAGTATAGCTATTATTATAGAAGCACTTATAAATAATATAGTTAAATTAATTATTCGAAGAGAAAGACCTAATGTATTAGCATTAGTTACAGAAAAATCTTTTAGTTATCCAAGTGGTCATACTATGGCAGCATTTACTTTATGTGGTATTTTATTATATTTTACTTTGCAAAGTAATTTAAAAAAGCAATATAAAATAATGTTAGGAATTTTTTTAATAATATTACCAATCTTAGTTGGTATTAGTCGTATTTATTTAGGAGTTCACTTTGCTAGTGATATCTTAGGAGGTATTATTTTATCTGGGATAATTATTTTAATATTAGTTGAATGTGTTGCGAAAAATGTTAGTTGAATGTGTTGCGAAAAATGATAGTTTATAGTAAAATTAGATAATAGGTGATATAATGAAAAAAACAATTATTTTAATAATTTTAATGTGTATACCATTAATTTTAACGGGATGCGATTTAAAACAAAGTAATTTAGATAATGCCGTTGTTTATACAACTGTTTATCCAGTTAGTTATATAATGGAATATTTATATGATGATAATAGTGTAGTTACTAGTATCTATCCAAATGGAGCAGATATTAATAATTATAATTTAACAACTAAGCAAGTAAATGATTATGCTAAAGGAGACTTATTTGTTTATATGGGAATAGGTCACGAAAAAGAAATAGCCAAATCATTAATTAATAAAAATAATAAATTACAAATTATTGATGCTACATATGGATTAAGTTATAAAGAAGATATTCGAGAATTATGGCTTGCTCCAAATAACTTTTTAATGCTTGTTAAGAATATAAAAGAAACTTTAATTGATTATATTGATAATAAAATTAAAGAAGATATTATAACAGAAAAATATGAAAAATTATATGAAGAAGTATCTTGGATTGATGCTGAATTACGGAATATAGCTAAAGATAGTGAAGATACTATATTAGTTGTTTCGAATAATATTTTTAAATATTTAGAAAATTATGGTTTTAATGTTTTATCATTAGAAGATATTGTATCAAGTGGTAGTGAAAGTGCTTTAGCAGATTTAAAAAATAAATTTAAAAGTTCCAAATATACAACTATTATAAAATTAAAAAGTGAAGAGAACTCAGAATTAATTGATGAATTAGTAAATAATTATAAAGCAAAAATAGTAGAAATAGATGATATAGTTACTAATAATGATTTATCACGTGATTATGTAACTATTCAATATGAAAATGTTACCGCTATTCGAAATATCTTATTAGATTAGCATAAAAATAAGAAAAAAGTATAAAATAAAAAAGAAGTTAATTGACTTACAGGAATACTTGTGTTAAACTATAAAAGTATTCTTGGTATGGAGTAGTACTCAAGAGGCTGAAGAGGCGCCCCTGCTAAGGGTGTAGGTCGGGTAACTGGCGCGAGAGTTCAAATCTCTCCTGCTCCGCCACTTAGATTTTTAAGCTCAAATATGAGCTTTTTTTAATTCTCCAATAGTTATATGTAAATATTTAAATTACTTTTTTTCATATAATAAATAGAAGGAGATTTTATGGATTTAAACGAATTTATTACTAAATTAAATTTAGCTTTAAATAGTAAAACAAAATATAAAAAAAGTGGTTGGGGCAATCATAATGAAGATACTTGGTATTTTGATTGTGTTTGTTTAATAAAAGGAATCCTTTGGGGATGGAATGGTGATTTTTCTAAAAAAAGAGGGGGAGCTGTATATAAATCCAATAATGTTCCCGATATTGGAGCAGATACTATAATTAATAAATGTACAAATATTTCTAGTGACTTTACTAAAATAGATGTCGGAGAATTAGTTTGGTTAAAAGGACACGTAGGTATATATGTAGGTAATGGGGAAGTTATTGAAGCAACTAAAGCGTGGACCGATAATGTTTTGAAATCCCAAATAGCTCAAGATGGAACAAGAAGTAAGAATGGTAAAAAAGTATATAAATGGTTAAAACATGGTTATCTTCCTTATGTTAATTATGAAAATAAAAATAATTCAGTAAATGAGCAAATAATTAATAATGCTTGTCAAAAATTACAAGAAGTATTAAACAAAGAATATAATTTACAATTAGAAGTAGATGGTAAATTTGGACCTAAAACTAGTGAAGCTTGTTCTAAAAATCAATTATATAAAGGTAAGAAAGCAAGCATCCACATAAAGTGGTTACAAGAAAGGTTAATTGCATTAGGTTATAGTTGTGGTAAAAATGGGGTAGATGGTAATTTTGGACCAGATACTTTAAAGGCAGTCAAAAAATATCAAAAAGATAATAATTTAAAAGTTGACGGATATGTTGGTAAAGATACCCATAAAAAATTAGTAAGTTAAAAGTAAAGAGGAAAATCTTTACTTTTTTTAATTTATAGCACAAAAAAAGGAGTAAAAAACTCCTTAATTATTAAAATTGTTGTTATTATTACCGTTAAACCAACCAGCACCGATTATTATGACTAATAGGATAAATAAAACAATCCATATTGCTGCTCCTATACCATAACCACTTGTGTATCCAGCATAGCCACTACCACCACAAGGAGTACTAGCATAGTTACCACCATAGTAACCATTATTTCCATAATAATACATATTATACCTCCTTTATGTATCTATTATATTTTATTAATATTAGTCACATTTTGACATTAAAAACTGCAGAATTTATTTTTATCTTTGCTTTTTTATGATATCCTAATTATAGGAATGAGTGTATGAAAAAAATATTTGCCAAAATTGATAAACCTTTATTTTTTATTGTAATACTCTTAAGTTGTATTGGTCTTTTAATGGTTTTTTCTTCATCATCAGTTGCGGCCATACTTCGTTATAATAAAAGTACTACATATTTTTTTGTTCGCCAATTAATTTTTTATATTGTGGCATTTACGATTGGTTTTATTATTTTGCGAATTCCTACTAAGTGGTATAAAAGTTTCTCTTGGATTTATATTATTGGCATTATTACTTCTTTAATATTATTATTTATTTATGGTAGTATTACTAATCATACTAAAAGTTGGTTTTATATTCCGGGCATTGGTTTAGGACTTCAACCTAGTGAATTTGCCAAGTCAGCAATTATTATTTTTATGGCCGTCTTTTACAATTCTTTAGTTAGGAAAAATAAAAAGAATATTTATCTTTATTTATTACCACTTATTATATGCGCTGTTATTGGAGTTTTAGTTTTATTACAACCAGATTTTGGAAGTGCAGCAATTTTAGTAGCTATCGCTTTTTGTATTTTTATTTCAGTGCCAATGATTAAAAGTAATTTACCCAAAATAATGCTAATTTTAGGTTGTGGTTTAATAGCGGTGGCAATAACTTTACTTTCAAGTGGGGCTAGTATTTTAAATAGTGATCAAATGAGTCGTTTTAAGTTTACTAATCCTTGCCAAAGATATACCGAAGAAACCGGATATCAAGTTTGTAATGGTTTTATTGCTATTAATAATGGTCGTTTATTTGGAGTGGGTATTGGTAATAGTACGCAAAAATTCTTGTATTTACCTGAGAGTCATACCGATTTTATTTTTCCAATTCTTATTGAAGAATTAGGACTTTTAACTGGTGTGTTAGTTATTGTTTTATACTTTATTATGCTTTATCGAATTTTAAAAATAGCTAAGTCAGCAACTAATTTACGAAATTCTATTTTAGCTTATGGCACATTTTGGTTAATTGCGTTCCATATAATTATTAATTTATCTGGTGTTTTAGCATTATTACCTTTAACTGGTGTTCCTCTTCCGTTAATGAGTTATGGCGGATCATCAACTTTAAACTTTGTAATTATGATTTTTATAACTGAAAGAGTTGCTATTGAAAATAATTTAGCACAAGAAAAAAATTAAAAGGAAATCCATAAAAAATCCCGTATATATAAATT
Organism: uncultured Bacilli bacterium; assembly: GCA_947627915.1. Classification (GTDB taxonomy): domain Bacteria; phylum Bacillota_I; class Bacilli_A; order RF39; family UBA660; genus SIG200. Next base: position 32,248 of record CANQXT010000001.1, on the reverse strand, counting down.
GAAAGGAGGTTTTATGGATTTTTTAACTTTTATCAAAGAAAGATGGATGTTATTACTAAGTCTTATTGGTAATGTTGTTTTACTTGGAGGATTAATTGTTTTTATATACTTATATTTTAATTATGATTGTAATTGTACTTGTAGTGATTTAGAATTAGAAAAAGAAAATTTAGAAGTAGAAAATGTTCAAGAAGAGATACCAGAAAAAAGTTTTTTTGTAGAAATAAAGGGTGCAGTGCAAAATCCTAATGTTTATGAAGTGACTAATAATAATATAATTAATGATGTTATTACAATGGCCGGGGGACTTACTAAAGATGCTTATACAGATAATATTAATTTAAGTAAAAAATTAGTTGATGAAATGGTTATTTATATTTATCAAAAGAAAGATTTTAATAAAGAATCTTCTAAAGAAAAAGTAGATAATGTATGTGTATGTCCTGATTATGATATAACTATATGTACTAAAGATAATCAAAGTGAAATTATCCCAAGTGATACAGAAGAAAAAAATAATATTCAAGATAATATAAGTAGTAATGATACAAATACCTATGTTGATAATTCATTAAAGAAAAAGATTAATATTAATTTAGCAACAATTGATGATTTAAAAACTTTAACCGGTATTGGGGATGCTAAAGCACAAAAGATTATAGAATATCGTCAACTTAATAATGGTTTTAAAAGTATTGAAGAAATTAAAAATGTAAGTGGTATCGGAGATAGTATATATGCTAAAATTAAAGACGATATTACAATCTAATTTAACTTATTGTATTCTAATTATTCTTTGCTTAATTTATGTTTTAACATTGACAGTAGTGATTAAATATAAAACAAGTATTACTAATTTTAATGAATTAGAAGGTATTATAATTAAAGGAAATGTTACAGAAGATAAAATTTCTTTTGTACTTAAAACGAAAGAAAATGTAAATTGTTTGTATTATTCTCCGAAACAAAAATATAATATAGAAGATTTATTAGGTAAAAAGGTACATCTTAAAGGAAATATAGGTAATTTATATAATAATACTATTCCTAATACTTTTAATTATAAAAATTATTTATATCATAATCATATCTATGTTAATTATATAGTAAAAGATTTAGAAATAATTGATGATGAAAATATTTTTTATACTATCAAAAATAAAATATATAAGAGAATTAGAAAATATGATTCTTTAACAAGTTCTTATTTAAGTTTATTTATTTTAGGTGATAAAAATAATATAGATGAAGATGTAATAGATATTTATCGTAGTAATGGTATATGGCATTTATTTGCTATTTCGGGAATGCATATTGGTTTTATTGTATTAGTTTTAAATAAATTATTAAAAAAGTTTAAATTTAAAAATTTAATTATAAGTTTAATTTTATTATATTTTATTTTTTTAACTAATTATACTTCATCAGTATTAAGAGCAGTTATCTTTTATATCTTGAAATGTTTAAATAATTATAAAAATTTTAATTTAACTAATTTAAAGATTCTTTTTTTAACTGCTTTTCTTATTCTTTTGGTTAATCCCTTTAGCATTTATGATACAGGATTTCTTTATTCATTTCTTATTACTTTAGCTATTCTTTTATGTAGTAAAAATATTAATGGCCATTATTTCCAAAAAATATTAAAAATTAGTTTACTATCTTTTATTGTGAGTTTACCTATTACAGTTAATATTAATTATGAAATTAATTTCTTAAGTCTTCTTTTAAATCTTATTTATGTTCCTTTTGTATCTTTAATTGTTTTTCCTTTAGCGTTACTTACTTTTTTTATTAAACCATTAGCTATTATTTTTAAAATAACTATAACTATTTTAGAAGTTACAAATAAATTTTTTCATTCTTTTTCTTTTTCGCTTATTATTCCTAAGATGTCCTTTATAGTCATTATTATTTATTATGTAATATTACTTATATATTTAAAAATAAAAAAGAAAAGAATATTTCTTTTAACTATTATATTAATTTATATCCATATATTAATTCCTAAATTAGATAAAAATGCTTATATCTATTATTTAGATGTTTCACAGGGTGATAGTGAGATTATTATAAGTGAAAATAAGAAAAGTGTAATAATGATGGATACAGGAGGTTTAATTAATAGTGATACTAAATTTTATAAAAATATTATTTTATTTTTAAAAAGTTTAGGCATAAAAAAAATTGATTTATTAATAACTACGCATGGTGATTATGATCATATGGGAGAGAGTACTTTTATAGTTAATAATTTTTCAGTTCAAAAAGTAATTTTTAATTGTGGCGAATTTAATAGTTTAGAAAAAAATTTACAAGAAGAATTAAAAGAAAAACATATAACTTATAATAGTTGTGTAAAAGAATTAGATATTAAAAATAATAAATTATATTTTTTAAATACACAAAAATATGATAATGAAAATGATAATTCGAATATTTTATATATGAAAATTAAAAATTATCAATTTCTTTTTATGGGAGATGCATCCGTTAAAGTGGAGAAGGAAATTTTAAACAAATATAATATTTTTAACATAGATGTTTTAAAAGTAGGACATCACGGTAGTAAAACAAGTAGTAGTAAAGAATTTATAGATACTATAAAACCACTTTATACGATAATTTCTGTCGGTAAAAATAATCGTTATGGTCATCCCAATAAAGAGACATTAGAAAATATTAAAGATTCTAAAATATATCGTACTGATATAGATGGCAGTATTGCTTTTAAAATAACGAATAAAAAACTTAGTGTTAAAACATTTGAACCATAGTTTAAACAAGCAAACTACACAAAATAAAAAGAATATCATAAAATAAAATACATTATATAATGTTTATTATAGATTAAAGAACCTGGGTTCTTTTTTTCTGCATATTTTAAATAGAAATTAATATCTTTTATTATAGAAAAAAGTATGTTATAATTTTAAATATAGTATAGGGTGATAAGATGAAAGAGTTTGACGATGAAATAATTGAATTAGATAGCAGCGATGAAGAACAAGATTTTTTTGGAGGGTCTGAAGAACAAGATAATAGTGAATCTAAAGAAAGTTTAGAAAAAGAAAATACTAAGGAAGAAGAAGTAGTAAAAGAAGAAAATGAAGTATTAGTTAAAAGAGAAGATAAGTACCATAAAAAAACCTTAAAAGAAAAATGGGAAGATTTAAGTAAAAAGCAAAAAATAATTTTCTTTGTTGTCTTAGGAATAATATTATGTATTATTATTGCTATTGTCTTATTTATGATATTTAATAAAAAAGAACCAACAACGCCAAATGATGATACCCCAGTAATAGTCGAAAAAGATAACTATAAATATAGTGATGGTAATTTAATTTTCTTAGATGATAATGATAATGAAATTGGCAAATATGAATGTACTAATAAAAGTGATACTGATTGTATGATAGCTAAATTAGATAATAAAAATGATATTTTTGATCGAGTTAAAAATGTTAATGTTACTGGAGAAGAAATAATATCTAATTCAAAAATATATTTTAAGAAATTTGTATTTGTTCAAGATGGTGAAGATAAATTCTTATATAATATAAGTAATAGTGAAAAATTACCAATTAGTAGTTTAAAAGCTGATTCTGCATTAGATAATATTGTTGTTATTGAAGATACTGCTAATAAATTTGGTTTAATAGAATTTAATCAAGATGAATATAATTATTTAATTAGACCATCTTATGATTACCTAGGAATTATCAATCCTACCTTAAAATATATCTTAGCTAAAGATGGTGATAATTATTATGTTATTGATAGTGAAGGTAAAAAATTAAGTAGTAATTTTAAAGCTTCTATAACAAGTTTAAATAGTGATTTTATAGTTGCTAAAACTAATAGAACATATAGTTTATATGATTATGATTATAATGAATTAGTTAGTGATTATGATTATATTAGTTTAAATGATGATATTATTAGTTTAGTAAAAAGTAATCGTTTATATTTATTAGATAATCATCTAAATAAATTAAATGAAGATGGTGTACGTTTAGAATCATTAGATAATTTAACTACTGTTAACGTTTATGAAAATAATCGTTTAAAAGAAGTTAAAAGTGCTTACTCTATTGAAGTTAAAGGAAATATTGCCTATGTTACAGTAAATAATAATACTAAAGAAATTAATATGTTAGATGGTATTATTAGTAGTAATTATGATTTAATTAGTTATTTTGATGGTAAATTATATTTCTATAGTGATAAAGATAAAGATGATGTTATTGGTACATATACTTGTGAGAATAAAAATACTTTAAATAGTACAAGTGATACTTTAAGTAAATGTACTGTTTATAAAGTAAATGACCTTTATAGTGGTATTTATAATAATGAATATGTCTTTATTTATGATAATATAGCTAGTGATTTAACAAATATCTATTTATATGATTTAAAAACAAATCGTGTTCGTAGTACTTATAGTGAAATAATTATAAATGGTAATGAATTAAATGAAGAAATAAAACCAATCTATACTTCAACATCTTATATTATAAGTAAATCAGCCACTGGTAATAATGCTGGTAATTATGGTGTTTTAGAAATAAATGGTAGTACAGTAAAAGGTAAAATAGATTATAAATATAAAGAAATTAGAAAAGAAAATGATTATTATCTTTTAACAGGTATAGATAATACTTATACTATTTATACAAGTAATTTTGAAAAACTAAGTACTACATTTGATATGTTAACTATGTATGATAATTATTATGTTGGTATTCAAGCAGGTAAATTAAATATATATCGTTATAATAATATAATAGGTATTTTAGAAGAACCTGTTATAGTTACTGGGGATGATTATACAGTTGAATCATCTGATAGTGGTTTTGTTATTAAAGCAAGTGGAAAAGAATATAAGTATACTAAAGATGGTAAAGTAATACCAACAACTAGTATAGAAGAAGAAAAAGAAGATCAAGATAAGGAAGAGAATACTCCAAGTACAGAAAATAATCAAGATAATAATGTAGATAATAACGAAGGAACTGATAATAATGAAGAATAAAAAGATTGCTCTTATAAATATTGTTATTTTATTAGTTATCTTTTTACCCATTACTATAATTGGTTTAGTTAAACATATTCAAGATAGTGCCGTAATTGAAAATCCTAATCATGATTTCTTCTATGATAATAGTTTATGGTTCTATGATGCAAAAGATAATTTAATTAATACTTATAAATGTAAATCTTCTATTTGTGAACTTGCTAAACCAATTATTGATGATGATACTTATCATATTAACTATTATAAAGATGGCGTAGATGATGTTATTAAATATAATGGTTCATCACATACTTTTATAAATGATAATAATGTAATAAGTTTATATGATATTAGAAATGGTAAAAGTTTTATTAATTTAAAAAGTATTAAAACATATAATACTACTCTAGATAATAATTTATATATTGTTCAAAATGGGATTAATAATTTATGGGGTGTTATAAAAATAGATAATACAGGAACTAATGATTTTAAAAATATTATTCCCCTAGATTATGAATTTATTGGTTTAAAAAATAAATTAACGGAAGATGGTAAACTTGATACAGAAACATTTATTGTTAGTAAGAATAGTATGTGGTATCTAATAAATCAAACTAATACAACAATGTGTCAAGCAATTGATATGCCTTTAGTAGATTATTCCCCAAATTATATAATTGGTTATCGAGATGAATATATGATTTTTAATTATAATGGTGAGAGATTATATGAACAATATCATATTGATTCTTATACCTATGCTGATAAATATATTGGTTTAATCCAAGATCAAACATTATATGTTTATAATAATATTGAATTATTAAAAACTTATGAATTAAGTGGTGATAATAATGATATTAGTTTTACTTATAGTGATAATAAATTAAATATTAGTATTGGTAATCTTTTATTAGATAGTTTAAATGTTAGTTAAGAAAGAATTATTCTTTCTTTTTATTTGAAAATTTTCAAGATTAAGTTGAATATAAGCAAATTTTAAGATATAATTAAATAGTATAGACAATTAGTTTTGATAATAGAGGTGAAGTTATGAAACTAAATAACAAAGGATTAAGTTTAATGGAATTATTATTAAGTATTGTTTTAATTGGTATAGTTTTATTATTTTTATTCCAATTATTAACTGACTTAAAAGGTGAAACAGAAAGTAATAATTTTGTTTATAATAATCAAATAAATAGAACGCAAGGTTTATATAAGATTGCTAGTGATATAAATAAGTTTGATTTAGTTGGCATAAGATCTAATTCTACTAGTAAAGTTGACATTGATTTTATTTATCCTAATCGTGTAGCTAAAATGACTATTGATAAACAAGATGGTAAATATTATTTAAATTACTTAGATGTTGAAGGTAATGATAATAAATGGGAAATGAAAAATGCTAATATCGATGGTTGTGGTAGTTTTACAGTTAAGAAAAATGCTGATAAATATTATTTTATTATTAAGTTTTACGTTTATAATAATCCAGAACATAAACGAAATAGTAAAGAATTTAATAATGTTATTGATGATATTGAATTAACTAAAGTAGGTAAGTTACCTGATATAGATGGTTCTATAAGTGGTAATATGTTAAATTATGAGAATGGTGTATATCAAATAGGTAATTGTGCTTAATAAGACTTGCCAAATTCTTCCCTTTAAAAAGTATTTATATTTAATTTTACTATCATTTAATATAGCTAATACTTGGGTATGAATTGAAAGTCCTCCAAAAGAGATAATAGAAAGAGCTATTATCTCTTTTATAATACTTGTATAATTTAAACTATTTAAAACATTTAAACTTTGGGTTATTTCTAAGAAGCCTTTTATTAAGATATTAAATAAGTTATTTAAAGGAATATAATAAGTAATTAAATTCGTAATTATCATATAAAAAGTTATTGTTCCTAAAATAAGTAGTAAAGTATTAAAACTATTTTGAATACTTTTAGGTAAAAGAATAAGTAAATTATTATTAGTACTATTATTAGTAGTTATATTATTAGATATAGTTTTCTTTTGTCTTTTAAAAAAAGCAACTAAAAGATTACTAATATAATGAAAGAAAATAATTTTTATTACAATATATTTATTAAAAGTTAAAGATAATATATTATATAAGAATAAAGGATTAGAAAAATAAGTATAACTAATTAATTTATTAGCATCTTCTAAAGTAATATTATTTTTTTCATACATTTTAAGAATAATATAAGTACTAGTTGGAGTTCCACTTATTAAAGATAATAAAAATACTTCTCCAGATTTATTTGTGGTATGAAATAATTTATTAAATATTTTATTAAAAAACAGACATATATTATCTAATAAATTTAAATTAATGATAATATCACTTAAAATAAACATGATAAATAGACTAGGAAATACTCTATGTAACCATATATTAAAAGCTTGAATAACACTTACTTCTAAAATATAATTACTTTTAAATAATATTAAAATCATACTAAAAAATAAAATAATTGTGAAAATGTTTCTAATTTTATTCATAAGTATCCCTCAAAGTGTTATAATGTATTAGGTGATTAAACATGTTTACTAAATTATATGAAAAAATAAAAAAGTATATAAAAGAAAATTATCTTTTTTTAATAGGTATAATAGTTATTTTATTATTATTTAATATTGAATTACCCTTTGTTATTTATCGGAGTGGGGGTACAATTGATTTAAAGGATCGTCTTGAAATAGAAACGGAATATAAAGAAAAAGGAAAATTACAAATGAGTTATGTTACAGCGATGAAAGGTATTGTTCCTTTTATCTTATTATCTTATATTATACCAGATTGGGATTTAGTTCCTTTAAAAGAAATAACCAATGAAAAAAGTTATGATGAAGTTATTGAAGAGGGTAAAGTATATTTAAATGAAGGCATTGATAATGCCATTATGGCCGCCTATAAAGAAGCTGGTGCTAAAATAGATATTACGAAAACTACTAATACAGTATTATATATTAGCGATAAAGCCAATACTTCTATTGAAGTTGGTGATGAAATAATAAGTGTTAATGATTATCAAATAACTTCTTTAGATGATTTAAAAGAATATTTAAAAACTTTAAAAGTTAATGATAAAGTAAATATAAAAGTTATGAAAGATAATGAATATTATGATAAATATGCTTATCTTTATTATGAAGAAGAGGATGATTCTTTAAAAATAGGTATATCATTTAAAACTGATTATGAATATAAAACTGAGATACCTGTAAAAGTAAAAATGAAAGATAGTGAATCAGGTAGTAGTGGTGGTTTAATGATGAGTTTAGCCATATATAATGCTTTAACAGAAAATGATATTACAAAGGGTTATAATATAGCAGGAACAGGAACAATTTCGAATGATGGTATAGTAGGAGAAATTGGAGGCGTTAAATATAAAGTTTTGGGTGCTAGTAAAAATGGGGTTGATATCTTCTTTTGTCCTAAAGAAAATTATAAAGAAGCCATGGATATTAAAAAGAAAAGGGATTTAGATATTGAAATAGTTAAAGTTAAAACTTTAGAAGATGCCATTAAATATTTAAATAATTTGTAATAGTAGAGGAAGTATTAAAAATAAATAATACTTCTTTTTTATTTAAATATTTGTTATAATTTTAATATGGTGATTATATGGAATTTTTAAAAAAATATAATTTAGAAAAAATAGATAAAAAATTACTTACTGAAGCTTTAACGCATAGTAGTTATTCTAATGAACATAAGAATACTAATAATTATGAAAGATTAGAATATTTAGGTGATGCAATCTTAGAGTTTATTATTAGTGAATATTTTTATAATAATACTAATTATAAAGAAGGCGAAATGACTAAAAAAAGAGCTAGTTTTGTTTGTGAACAAGCTCTTGCCCATTATGCTAAAGATATAGGTATTGATAAATATATTAAAGTAGGACATGGTCAAATAGATAATATAAATGATACAATCATTGCGGATACTTTTGAAAGTGTTTTAGGAGCTATATATTTATCATTTGGAATGAACTTTGCGAGAGAATATATATACAAAATAATTGTTCCTTATATTGAAAAAAACTTTGTCTTTTTTGGTGATTATAAATCAATGTTACAAGAATTTGTGCAAACAGATAAGAAATCACTTGATTATGTTTTAGTTAATGAATATGGAAAAGACCACGAAAAAACTTTTGAAATGGTTGTTAAAGTAAATGATGTTATATTAGGACGGGGTATTGGTAAAAGTAAGAAAGAAGCAGAACAAAATGCAGCTTATGATGCATATAAAAAATCTGTTAAATAAAGGTGAAGTATGTATTTAAAAAGTATTAGATTAGAAGGATTTAAATCTTTTGCCAATAAAACAATTTTTGAACTTAATAAAGGAATTACAGCCATTGTCGGACCAAATGGTAGTGGTAAAAGTAATATTGTTGATGCTATTCGTTGGGTTTTAGGAGAACAATCAGTTAAATCTTTACGTGGTGGCGATAATATGAGTGATGTTATCTTTAGTGGTTCGGAATATAAAGAAGCATTAAATAAAGCTTCCGTAACTTTAACATTTGATAATAGTGATAAATATTTAAATAGTGAATTTAATGAAATTGAAGTAAAAAGATGTGTCTATAAAACGGGTGAAAATGAATATTATTTAAATAATACCAAAGTTAGACTTAAAGATATAACTGAATTATTTATTGATAGTGGTGGTTTAGAATCATATAATATTATTTCCCAAGGTACGGTTACCGATTTAGTTAATTATAAACCCCAAGAAAGAAGATGGATTTTTGAAAGTGCCGCTAGAGTTTTAAAATATAAAAAGCGAAAAGAAGAATCCCTTCGTAAATTAGAAAAAACGGAAGATAATTTAAATAGTGTTAATTTAGTTATAAATGAATTAGAAATAAGTTTAAAACCTTTAAAAGAACAAGCCAGTGTTGCTAAGAAATATTTAGAATTTAAAGATGAACTTAAGAATAAAGAGATTGCTCTTATTACAAAAGATATTCAAGTTTTAAATACCGAGTATAATAATTTAAAAGCAAAAGAAGATGAACTTAAAAATAAATTGGAAACGATTCAAAATAATGTTAATAATGACGCAATTGAAAAATTAAAATTAGAAATATATAAAATAGATGATCAGTTAAGTATGAAAAATAAACAAATCCTTACTTTAACTGAAGAAATAAGTAAACTTGATAGTGAAAAAAGAATTACTATTGAAAGAACAAAATATGAATATAGTGAAGATAAAATAAAAAATAATTTAATTAATTTAAAAGAAGAAGAATTAAATTTAATTAAAGAAATCGAAATAATTAATAATGAAATAGATATTTTAAATAATACAATTAAAGAAAAAAATACTAATTGTACAAATATTAATAATGAATATAAAAATATTTTATTAAAAAAGAATACTTATAATAAAGATTTAGAAGATTTAAATAAAGAACAATTAATTTTGGAAAATAAAATAGATATATTAGAAAGTAATATTTTAAATAATGAAAAATTACCATTAAGTGTTAAAAATATTTTAAATAATGATCGTTTAAAAGGTATTCATAATACAATAGGTAATTTAGTAAATATTAGTAATGAATATTTAACTGCTAGTGATGTTATCTTAAGTTCATCCGCTAATTTTATTATTGTAGATAATGAAAATTGTGCTAAAGAAGCTATTAATTATTTAAGAGATAAAAACATAGGTCGAGCTACATTTTTACCTCTTAATATTATTAAGTCACGTTATATTGATGAATTTACTCTTAATAAAATTAAAAGTAATAGTGGTTTTGTTGGTATTTTATCTGATTTAATTAATTACGATCCTATTTATAAAAATATTATGGAAAATCAATTAGGTAATGTTATAGTAGTTAGAAATATTGATGATATGAATAATATAGCTAAAATAATTGATTATAAATATCGGGTAGTATCTTTAGATGGTAGTATTATTTATTCTGGTGGTATTATAAGTGGGGGAGTTAATAAGAAAAATACAAATATAAATTTAAAGAAAGATTTAGAAGAATGTCAATCTAAATTAGATAACGTTAGAAAAAGAATCAATAATCTTAAAGAAGAATTAAATAATATTGATAATGATTATAATATTATTAATAATAATTTAAATAATATTAATTTAGAATTAGTTCAATTAAATACTGCTAAAGAAAGTAAATTAAATAATGTTAATGATTTAGATAATAAATTAAATGTTATTAGAAATGATATTATGGGTTTATCTAATTTAAAAGAAAATGTTATCGATGATGCTTTAAATAATATTATGGAAAGATTGAATAAGCTTACTATTGAAAAAGAAAAAATGGAAGATGATATTGAATCACTGAAAGAAAAGAAAAATGATTATAATAATGAACTAGATAATTTAGAAAAAGAAAATAGTAAAGTTAATAGTGAATATAAAATTATATCTAATTCTTTAAATAGTACGAGTGTGGAAGTAGGTAAATTAAATGTTAAATTAGATAGTTTATTACTTACTTTAAATGAAGAATATAGTATGACTTATGAATATGCTAAAGATAATTATGATCTAGATATAGATAGTGATATAACTAGAAAAATGGTTAATAAATTAAAAAATGATATTAAATCTTTAGGAGAAGTTAATACTGGTAGTATTAGTGAATATGAAAGAATTAATACGAGATATGAATTTTTAGTTAATCAAAAAAATGATTTAGAAATATCAATGCAAAATTTACATAATATTATCAATGATATGGATAATATTATGGTTGAAAAATTTAAAGATACCTTTACTAAAGTTAGTGATGAATTTAGTAAAGTATTTAAAATAATGTTTCAAGGTGGTACTGGTAAATTAGTTTTAACTGATCCTAATGATTATTTAAATACAGGTATTGATATGATTGTTATACCTCCAGGCAAGAAAATTCATAATACGCAAAGTTTATCTGGGGGCGAAAAATCTTTAACAGCCATTTGTTTATTATTTGCAATCTTAAATGTTTCAACGGTTCCATTTATCGTTTTAGATGAAGTGGAAGCTGCTTTAGATGAAGCTAATGTGGATTTATTTGGAGAATACTTAAATAAAAAGAAATTAGATAGTCAATATATTTTAATTACGCATAAGAAAAGAATGATGGAATATGCTGATGTATTATATGGTATTACAATGCAAAATGCTGGTATTAGTAAAGTAGTTGGGGTTGAGTTAGAAAATATTAAATAAAGGCAAAAATTTTCTTTGTCTTTTTTTGTCAAATGTTGACAAGTTTTGTCGAAGTTATTGCTATTTAAATAAAAATATTATTAAATAAAAACTTAAGAAATGAAAGAGGTCTAAATATGTTAAAATTAAAGAATGTTTCTAAATATTATTATCAAGATGGTGTTATTGCTGCCGGTATAACTAAAATTAATTTAGAATTATTTTTAGGTGAATTTGTGGTTATTACAGGAGAATCGGGAAGTGGTAAGTCAACTCTTTTAAACGTTTTATCTGGTCTTGATACTTATGAAGAAGGAGAAATGTATATTAATGGAGAAGAAACAAGCCATTATACGGAAAAAGAGTATTTAGAATATCGTCAAAAATATGTTAGTAATATTTTTCAAAATTTTAATTTAGTTAATAGTTATACTGTTTATCAAAATATTGAACTTGCAATGCTTATGAATGGTAGTAAGAAAAAAGATATTAAAGATAAAGTAAATGATTTAATAAAGAAAGTCAATTTAACAAAATATAAAAAGACTAAAGTTTCTAAATTATCAGGTGGTCAAAAACAAAGAGTAGCTATTGCTAGAGCTTTAGCATATGATACGCCAATTATTGTATGTGATGAACCAACTGGATCTTTAGATAGTAAATCATCTAAAAGTATCTTAGAACTTTTAGCTAATATTTCCAAAGATAAATTAGTAATTGTGGTAACTCATAATCAAAATGAAATTATGGAATATGCGACTAGATTAATTCGGATGCATGATGGAAAAATACTTGAAAATAGAGTTATCCAAAAAATTAATTTAGATGCTTCATTACAAGAAAAAAGTGCCCAAAAAATTAGTATGCTTGCTAAATTAAAATTAGGTATTCGAAATACTTTTAATTTACCAGTTAAATTTATGTTAATGTTTTTTATCTTTTGTTTTATTATTTTAACTTTGGTTAGTAATTATGGTGGAATAGAAGATAGTGAAAATACTGAATCTTTATATGGAATTAATCAATATTTTTATAATACTACTGATAAAAGAATTATTTTAAAGAAAAAAGATAATAGTTCTTTTAATGAAGAAGACATATCTAAAATAGAAAATATTTCTTTAATAGATTATATAGTCCAAAATGATGTTTTAAATGATCAATATTTCTATTTAAATAATAAAAATATTTATTTAGATGGTACTTTATATTTAAAAAAGATAGATCGAGTAGATATTGGTAATTTACCTAAAAATAATAATGAGATAGTTTTAATTTCTAATAAAGATAATTATTATATAAATGATATAAAAGATGAATTATTAAATAAAGAATTTAGTCTTGATAGTTATGATTTAAATGTTAAAATTGTTGGTATTCTTTATTTAGATGATTTAGATTTTTATGTAACTAACTTTTATTTTAATGATAATTTAATTAACCAAATAATGCCTTATGTTAATAGAGAATATACTAATTTAGATATTAAGATTGATAATAAACCAATTGATTATGCCGATATATTAGTAAGTAATAAGTTATTAGATGGTGAAATATATATAAGTGAAAATTATAATGCATATTGTTCTAATTATGATTGTCATAATAAAGAAATAGAAATTAATAGTCATAATATATATAAGCAAAATAAAGTTATCTTTACAAATATTAATACTTTAAATAAGAAAAATTATAATAATTATCTAAATGGTGATTATGAAGATAATAATAGTTATTTTATTGTAAATGAAAATGATTATAATAAAATATATAGTAATCAAGATAATTATCAAATATCTGTTTTTATAAAAGAATATAAAGATCTTAATGAAGTTGCTAAAACATTAAATAATATGGGTTATAATACTTTAAAATTAAAAGATACTAAAATAAATGATCTAAATCAAATAATGCAAATATTAAAAATTTTTAAATTAATTATTACTATTATCTTACTTATAACTGTTTTCTTTATTAGTTATTTTGTTATTAAATTAATTTATAAATCAAGAAATAATTATTATGTAACTTTAAGAAGTTTAGGTTGTAATAAAAATGATTGTATTAAAATATTAAGAAATGAATTATTAACTTTTGTTAATGTTGCTTATTTAGTTTTTATCTTTTTAGTTATCTTAATTAATAATAATCTTCTTAAATTTACTTATTTAGAAACGATGATAAAATATTTAACGTATAAAGAATATCTTCTTATTTATCTAATCTTAATTATTTTATCCATCTTAATAGCAAATAGATATGGTAAAAAAGTATTTAAAAATTCAATTATGAAAAATTATGGAGAGAGGATATAAGATGATAAAGTTAGAAAATGTTAATAAATATTTTAATCGTTATAAAAAGAATCAAATTCACGTTATCAATAATACCTCAATTGATTTTAATAAAACTGGTTTAGTAGCTATCCTTGGTCCTTCGGGATGTGGTAAAACAACTCTTTTAAACACAATTGGTGGTTTAGATAAAGTTTCCAGTGGTAATATTTATATTGATGGAGAAAAAATTACTAAAAGAAATGTAAATCAAATAGATAAAATTAGAAATTTAAAGATTGGTTATATTTTTCAAGATTATAAATTAATTGATAACTTATCTGTTTTTGATAATGTTGCTATTTCCTTAAAATTAATTGGAATTAAAGATAAAGAAGAAATAAAAAAAAGAGTTATGTATACTTTGGAAAAAGTAAATATGGCCCGTTATAAAAATAGACCAGCAAGTATGCTTTCTGGAGGTGAAAAACAAAGAGTAGGTATAGCCAGAGCAATCGTTAAGAATCCATCTATTATTTTAGCTGATGAACCTACAGGTAACTTAGATAGTAAAAATAGTTTAGAAATAATGAATATTATTAAAAAATTATCTAATAATTATTTAGTTATTCTAGTTACTCACGAAGAAGAATTAGCTAGATTTTATGCGACACATATCATTGAATTAAAAGATGGTCTAATTGAAAAAACATATCCTAATAGAGAGAATAAAAAATTAAATTATAAATTAGAAAATAGATTTTATTTAAAAGATTTTCCTAATATTTTAAATATCGAAAAAGATCATCTTCATATTAATATTTATAAAGATAATAATGATGATATTAATATTAATTTAGTCTTCAAAAATGGTAATATCTATATTGAAGATAATAATCAAAATAAAATAGAAGTTATTGATCAAAACTCTAGTATTGAACTTATTAATGATCATTATCAAGAAATAGAAGAAATAGATAATGATATTGATTTTGATATCGAAGAAATTAGTAATAAAACAAAATTAAAATATAGTAGTATTTTTAAATTAGGTTCTTATATTACTAGTGGTTTTCAAAAAATATTTAGTTATCCTTTTTTAAAGAAATTATTATTAGGAGGTTTCTTTATTTCTGGTATGTTTATTTTCTATGCTATCTCTAGTATTTTTGCTACTCTTAATATTAAAGAAGAAGAATATATAACTGTTAATAAAGATTATTTAAATGTAACTAGTAATATTACTATCGATGATTATTTAAATTATGAAAAGTTAGATAATATAAATTATTTAATACCAGGTGATTCCATTATTAATTTTATTTTACACTACGATAAATATTTACAAACAGCTAATTATGAAGGCCTTTTATCTTCTTCTTTATCCGATATTGCTACTATAAAGGAAGATGATTTATTTAAAGGAAGAATGCCTATAAATAATAACGAAGTAGTAGTTGATAAATTAGTTATAGATCGTTTTATTAAAGATAATAATTCATTAATGTCTGGTTTTATGAATGAAGATGATTTTTTAAATCAAAAAATATTTTTAAAAAATAATCTTTCTTATTTAATAGTGGGTATAACTAATTTAAATGAACCAAATATATATATGCCTAAAAAAGATTTCCTAAATATAATTAGTAATAGTTATCCAAAAAGTAATTGGGAATTAGTTGATGATAATATAAGTATTTTAGATTATAAATTATTTGATGATATTAAATTAGTTAAAGGAAATTATCCCACTAATGATTATGAAGTAATAATTAATTCATCTCTAAAAGATATTTATCCTTTAGATAAAGAATTAGATTTAAAAATTAATAATCATAATTTAGTAGTAAAAGGTTATTATGAAGCAGATTTTAATTATTATTTAGTTAATAATAACACTATTAAATATAAATTAATTAATGACAGTAAAGAAATAACAATATCTAGTCAAAATAAAGATAAAACAATTAATTATTTTAAAAATATTAATCGTAATATTAAAGATGCATACGATTATGATAAAACAAAATATTTAAATAGTAAAAAAGATTCTATAATAAATACTTTAACTTTATCTTTCGTTATCTTAATTATCTCTTTAATTGAAATTATCTTAATTATTAGAGCATCTTTCTTAAGTAGAATAAAAGAAGTTGGTATTTATAGAGCAATTGGTCTTAAAAAGAGTGATATTTATAAAATGTTTGTGGGAGAAATAATTGCTATTACTTCTTTAGCAAGTATTCCTGGTGTATTATTTATGAGTTATATATTATATTGTTTAAAAGGAATAACTTTACTTTCCAGTCTTTATATTGTGAATATTTTGACAATCTCTTTAAGTATTCTTTTAATATTTATCTTTAATGTAATAGTGGGCTTATTACCTGTATATAATATTGTAAGACTTACTCCTGCAACCATTTTAGCTAGAAATGATATTGATTAAAAATTAATATCATTTTTTGTTGAATGTATATATTTTTTATACTATAATAAATAAACGTGGAAGGAATGTAAAATGACAGGTAGTGACTTAAAAATAATTATCAAAAAATTACAAGATAATAATATTGATTTAGATACGATTAATGATTTATTATTATTAGATGAAAGATTATTAAATAAAATTAATCTTGCTAAAAATGAACAAGATTTAAATAATATTATAAAAATTATATTAACAAATTATCCAAATGTAGATGATACAAACGATGTTCTTAATGTTTATTTAAATTGTACTAATAAAAAAATAAAAGATAATATAACAGAAATATTAACTAATAAAGAATTAATTCAAGCTGGTTATAATATTTCTTTAGCTAAAGTATATATCAATAAATCATCTAAATATGTTTATAAATTTATTACAAATTATGCTTTTTATAAGTCTATTTATTTAAACCAATTTAATGATGATTATAATTTATTAATGGATTGTATTAATGAAATATATTATGCTAAAGATAATGTTTTAGCTAAGTCTAAAGAACAAGCTTTAATTATTTATATTTATAAGTTAGCTAATATAATTGAATATTCCGTATTTAAAAAATTTATAAATAGTTATGAATTAACTAATAACGAAAATATTTTAGAACTTATAAATGATTTTTTACAATCAGCAATTAATTCTTTAGAATCATTAGATAATTTATCACAAATATATAATATATTACTTAATAGTCAAAAAGTAATAGATGATAAATTAAAGGCAAAGATTAAGAATATTTATGTTCTTAATTTAGTATTTGATAATAGTTTAGTTGATGTAGAGAATAAAAATGAAATATTAAAAATAATTACTAGTGAAAAAGTTAATGATGAAGATATTCATATAATTTTATCTTCTACTAGATATTATAATTTTGCTGATGAAATAGTATCAATAATAAAACTTCTTTATCATTTTAATTGTACAGAACAAGATTATGAATTCTTAAATAAAGTTTTAAAAGATGAAAAATATAATTATTATTTTAATGATTATTGTAAATATTTAAATGACACGAATGATAATATTCCCGAACATATTGTAGCTAAATTATATGATTTTTTCCATTTTAAAAGTTCTTTATATAACAATAAAACGTCAGTAAAGAAAAATGAAAAAATAGATAAAGCAACTAAAAAAAGAAATAAAACATTAGATGAGTATATAAATATATGTGATAAAGAAGCTGATAATGAAATAAATCCAAGTAAATTAGTAAGAAAGAAGTAGGAGAATATATGTTAGGTAAATATTTAAAAGAAACAATTAAAATATTACAAGATAATAATATTGATTTATCTATTATTAATGAACTATTATTATCAGATGAAATATTATTAAATTATATTAATGGAGCAAAAGATAAAGAAGATTTAGATAATAAAATTCGAATTATTTTAACTATTCCAGTGCAAGAACATGTTTTTACAGCTTTGGATATATATATAAAGTGTTCTAATAAAGAAATAAAAAGTAATGTTGCGGATATACTTATAAGAAAAGAATTAAGAAATAATGATTATAATATAATTTTAGCACAAGAATATATTGATAAACCTAGTAAATATGTATATATGTTTATTAATAATACTTCTTTTAAAAAAGATGTATCTTTAGATTTAATCCAAGAATGTATTTCGAAAATATATAATGCTAAAAGTGATATTTGTGCTGATTATATTGGTGGATTTTTTCAAATATATTTTGAAAAATTAAGTTCTAAAATTGAATATGCGACTTTTAAAAACTTTGTTAAGAAACTTGATTTAACAAGTAATCCTAATATTTTAGATTTAATTGGCGAATTTTTAAAATCTCTAGTTAAATCGAAAGAAGATTTAGATGATTTAAATCAGTTTTTCAATATATTAATTAATAGTAACAAAGATATTGATGATGATATTAAATTCTTTATCTATGGTATTTATAATTTTAATTTAGTATTTGATGATGAAGGAACTATTCATAATAAAAATGAATTAGTTAAATTGCTTCTTAATAAAAAAGTGAATCGGGAAGATTTTGATTTAATTACTTATATTACTAAAAGATTTAATTATTCCAATGAAATTATCTCTTTCTTAAATGTTGTTTATAATGTTTCAGATGATAGAAAAGATTATGTAATATTAAATAAACTTTATGATAATAAAAAATTATATAATTATTATTGTTTTGAATTCTATAATATTATTAAATATGCTAAACCAGAAGATAATAATTTTATAGAACAATTAAAAAATAAATTAAATAGTGTTTTAAATTTTAATTATGAACAATATGCTGAAAAAAGAAAAAAGAAACTACATAATATTGAAAAAGAAAAAATGGCAGTGATTGATAATTATTTGGATTTATGTAACAAATGGGAAAATGATGATATAAATCCAAGTAAGTTAGTAAGAAAGAAGTAGCAAATAAAATTGTTACTTTTTAATTGTAAATAAAAAATAATAAGAGTATAATAAAAGTTATGAAAAGAAATGAAGTAGATAGAACAAAATTAAGTCCAATGATGCGACAATATATGGAAATAAAAGATAATTATCAAGAAGAACTTTTATTTTTTCGCTTAGGGGATTTTTATGAACTTTTTTTTGAAGATGCTTTAATTGCTTCTAGAGAACTTGAATTAACTTTAACCGGTAAAGCTGCAGGTTTAGAAGAAAAAGTACCTATGTGTGGTGTACCTTATCACGCTGTTAAAACTTATTTAGAAAAAATAGTTAATAAAGGTTATCGGGTTGCTATTTGTGAACAATTAGAAGATCCTAAAACTACTAAAGATACTGTTAAAAGAGGAGTAGTTGATGTTATTAGTAAGGGTACTATTACTGATTTTGAATTACTTGATGAAAGAAATAATTCTTATATAGCAAGTATCTTAGATTTTAGTGATATATATATAATTACATATGCTGATATTTCTACTGGGGAATTAAATAGTTTAACTATATCTAAAAATATTGATAAATTAATTAATGAAGTATTAAGTTTAGGAATTAAAGAAGTAGTATTAATTGATAATAGTGATCTTAATTTAATTAATATTTTAAGAGATAAATATGGTATTGATGTAGTTTTCTCTAAAGAATATTATAAAGATGAAATAGAATTCTTAGATAATCTAAAAGATGTTCGAAGTAAAGCAGGAGTAAATCATTTATTTTATTATTTAGTAGTTAAAGAATTAAAAGATATTAGTCATTTTAATGAATGTAAAGTAATTGAAAAATTAGATTATTTAGAGATGGATGTTCATACAGAAAGAAATTTAGAATTATTTGAAACAATTAGATTAAAAGAAAGAACTTATAGTTTAATATGGCTTTTAGATAAATGTAAAACTGCGATGGGTAGTCGTAAATTAAAAAGTTATTTAATGCATCCATTAAAAGATATAAATGAACTTAATAAAAGATATGATAAGATTGAAATATTAAATAATAATTTTATCTTAAAAGATGAATTAAAAGAATTATTATATGAAATATATGATTTAGAAAGATTATGTGGTAAAGTTACTTGTGGTAATGTTAATGGCCGAGATTTATTACAACTTAAAAATAGTTTAAAAGTATTACCAAGAATTAAAGAAATATTAAATACATTAAATTTTGATGATAATATTGATACACACAAAGAAATATATATGTTACTTGAGAGTGCTTTATATGAAAATCCTCCAATTAGTATTAAAGAAGGTTATTTAATTAAAGAAGGATATAATAAAGAATTAGATGAACTTAAAAGTATTAGAAGTGGTGGTAAAGATTATTTAGTATCTTTTGAAAATAAAATTAAAGAAGAAACAGGTATTAAAAATTTAAGAGTAGGATATAATAAAGTTTTTGGTTATTATATTGAAGTATCTAAAGGTCAAAGCAAGGAAGTAACAGAAAAGTTTGGTTGGGAAAGAAGACAAACTTTAGCTAATTATGAAAGATTTATTTCTCCAGAATTGAAAGAAAAAGAAGATTTAATACTTAATGCGGAAGAAAGAATAATTGATTTAGAATATAATTTATTTATTGAAATCAAGAATATCATTAAAAAAGAAGTTTTAAAGATAAAGAAAACAGCAGATAGTATTAGTAGTGTTGATGCTATTTTATCCCTTTCCATTTGTAGTGAAGAATTAAATTTAGTAAGACCAATTTTAAATAATAATAAGGAATTAGAAATTATTGATGGAAGACATCCGGTAGTTGAAATAGTATCCAAAGATAGTTATGTACCTAATGATTGTATAATGAATAAAGATAGTAGTACTCTTTTAATAACAGGACCAAACATGAGTGGTAAATCAACGTATATGAGGGAAGTAGCAATTATTATATTAATGGCTCAAATGGGTTCTTTTGTACCAGCTAAAAAAGCTAAATTACCAATTATAGATAAAATATTTACAAGAATTGGTGCTAGTGATGATTTAGTTTCTGGTGAATCAACTTTTATGGTGGAAATGAAAGAAGCACGTAATGCTTTAGTAAATGCGACGGAAAATAGTTTAATTATTTTTGATGAACTTGGAAGAGGAACAGCAACCTATGATGGAATGAGTTTAGCTCAAGCAATACTTGAATATATAAGTAATAATATTCACGCATTAACTTTATTTTCAACCCATTATCATGAACTTACTAGTTTAGATAAGAAATATAAGACAATAAAAAATGTCCATGTTTCCGCAATTGAAAATGAAGGTAAAATTACTTTTTTACATAAAGTTAAAAATGGCGCAATTGATAAGAGTTATGGTATTCACGTTGCAAGACTTGCACAAATGCCTGAAGATTTGTTAAAAAGAGCTGATGAAATACTAGCTCAATATGAAAATAATAGTAAAAAGAATAATTTTAAAGAAGAAAAAGTTCAATTAAGTTTTGATTTTTCTGAACCCAAAAAAGAAAGTGATGATTTAAAGAAAAAATTAGAAAATATTGATCCATTAAATATGACTCCAATTGAAGCTTTAAATTTCTTATATGAATTAAAGAAGAATGCTAAATAATAAATATTAAAAATTAATTTTTTGCTAGTATTTTAAAATAAGTAGTGTTATAATTAAACGAGTGGTGAAAAGGATGACAAAAACAAGAAGTGAATTAAGAGAAAAATGTATGACTATTTTATATCAATATTTTTTATTAAAAAATAGTAATATAGATGAATTAATTAAAGATAATATTGATATTGATAATGAATTTGTTAAAGATATTGTATATGGTGTAATTACTCATCAAGAAGATATAGATAAAATAGCAAATAAATATATGGTTAATTGGACAATTGATAGATTAGAAGCAGTAGGATCTTCACTTCTAAGAATGGGAATATATGAAATAAAATATACTGATACACCAGAAATTGTCGTTATTAATGAAGCAGTAGAACTTGCTAAAAAGTATTGTGATGATGAAGTCAGAAAAATTATTAATGCTGTTTTAGATAAAGTTATAAAGGAATAGTAGATAATACTATTTTTTTTAATTTATAGATTAAAAAAACAAATGATCCGTGATATAATAACTATACATAGTTGTATGAGGATATTATGATGGATGAAAAGAAATATTTAAAAATAAGTGAATTAAATAATTATATAAAAAGTATCTTAGATAATACTAGTTTTTTAAATAGAGTATATATAAAAGGAGAAATATCTAATTTTAAAAAACATACCAGTGGTCATTTATATTTTACTTTAAAAGATGAAGAATCAAGACTTAATGCTGTTATGTTTCAAAGTAGTGCCCGTACTCTTAAATTTATTCCTGAAGATGGGATGAATGTTTTAGTTTCTGGTAAAGTTTCTGCTTATCCGGCAAGTGGTAGTTATCAAATATATGTCACTAGTATGGACTTAGATGGTTTAGGAAATCTCTATATCGAATATGAAAAATTAAAAGAAAAATTATTTAAAGAAGGTTTATTTAATAAAGAACATAAAAAACCTATTCCTAAATTTCCTAATAGAATAGGTATAATTACTGCCTCAACTGGGGCTGCTGTAAGAGATATAATGAGTACTATCAAAAGAAGATATCCTTTATGTGAAGCGATTTTATTTCCAACTCTTGTGCAAGGAGGAGAGGCTGCTCCCAATATTGTTAAACAAATAGAAGTCGCTGATAATTTTGGTTGTGATACTTTAATTGTCGGCCGTGGTGGAGGATCTATTGAAGATTTATGGGCCTTTAATGAAGAAATAGTTGCTAGAGCTATATATAATGCTAAAACCCCAATTATAAGTGCTGTAGGACATGAACCTGATTTTACGATTGCTGACTTTGTAGCGGATTTACGTGCTCCAACACCAACTGGGGCTGCAGAAATGGCTGTGCCAACTATTTTAGATATTAATAATATGTTAAATCAATATAAAATAAGGCTTAATAAATGTATTAAAAATTTAGTTAATACAAAATTCATTGCTTTATATAATTTGAAAAATGCTTATATTTTAAAAAATCCAATGAGTTTATATGAAATAAAAATGCAAAAATTAGATAAATTTACAGATGATTTAAATAAGAATATGAATGTTTATTTAGATAATAAAAAACATTTATTAGAGTTATATTTAAATAAAATAAAAATAGTTAGTCCTTATAATTTAATTCAAAATAATTTAAATAATTTAAAAGAATTAAAAACAAAATTAAATGTTATTATAGAAAAAAAATTAGACAAAGAAAGAAATAATTTAGATTATTTAATTAATACATTAAAACTAGTTAATCCTTTAAATATTTTAAGTAATGGTTATTCTTTGGTTAGAGTTAATGATAAAGTAGTAAAAAGTATTGCTGATGTTAAAATAAATGCTATAATAGATATTAAACTTTCGAAAGGAAATATCAAAGCTCAAGTTAAAGAGTTGTATGAGGATAAAGATAAAAAGAATTAAAATATTAAATTATAAAGAAAGGGTGTTTTATAATGAATATTGATTATGAAAAGTTAAAATTAATATATGAAAGATTAATAGGGAATAATAAAATTTTAACTGAAATGAATAAAAAGTTAGAAAAATTAGAAAAACAAGAAAGTAATTTAAATAAAGAAGAAATGAATTATCAAAATAAGATTCAAGAATTAAATGAAATTAAAGAAAGTTTACAAAATTATCCAACATTGATGGATGGCGTTAATAAAAAAATGACTTGGATTTATATTATACTTACAATAATATTAAATATATGTCTTTTTGGCTTTGATTTTGCAGTAGTGATAGACTGGTTAATACTCTTAATATATGTTGTTTTACTTTTTGGTTTAACTTTAATCGATTTACCATATAAAGATATTGCTATAAGTAAAACTTGGAAAGAAGAAGATGTCGATAGTCTTATAGATATAACTGAATCTAAATTGCATAAATTACAAATTACAAAGAATGATATTTTTACCCAAATTGAAGATTTAGCTAATGAAATTGAAATGCTTAAAGATCAAATTAGTGTCGATGAAGAATTTTTGAAAACAAATAATAAATTTTTTAAAGAAATGCAAGCAGAAGAAAAAATAAATAATATTTTAAATGAAACAAATAATACAAAGGGTATAAAATTAGAAAGAAGAAAGGATAAAAATTATGGAAGAAAAAACATTTGAAGAAAATTTAAAAGATTTAGAAGGATTAGTCAAAGAACTTGAAAGTGGTAATGTTCCTTTAGAAGACGCGATTAAAAAATATACGGAAGCAATGGAAATTGCTAAAAATTGTACTGATAAAATAAACAACGCTACTGAAAAAGTAAATAAAATTTTATCTAGTGATGGGGAACTTAAAGATTTTGAAGTTAAAGAAGATTAACTTCTTTTTTATTGCATTTTGAAAAGTATTTATATATAATATCAAGAAAAAAGGGATGATATTATGAATACTAATGTAAATGAAATATCTTTATATAATATAGCAACATTATTTAGAGAATATTATTATAATTATTATCTTATTAGTGATAAAGCTAATTATGAGTTAGAAAAAATGTATAATGAAGATAGTATTGTTATAATGGATTTTGATCATAATAAAAAAGAATTATCTGTTATAGATCCCCATTCAATGGGTACTGTTATGGGAGATAATATTTTATTTTATAAAGATAAAAATAATGAACTTCGAAATAAACCAAGTATTAATGGAACTTTTTTAAGTTTTGTTTATGCATATTTAAAAGAATACTTATTAAATATAATTGATGAATATAGTAAATATGATGATTTTGCTAAATATGAATTAAATATAACAATTAATAATTATAATATTTATATTAATTACTATAATATGCAAATAAAAACAAAGAATTATGAAATAGAATATAATTATTTATATGATAATTATCATTTTTATAATAAAAAGAATAAGAAAGAAGTAAAGATATTAAGAGATAATTTAGATAATATATTTAAAAATATATATCTACCTATAAATATATTACCTTTATTTATGCAACAAGAATTATCTAAGATGCGTCTTGAAGAATTAAATAAAGGGATTATAAGAAAAAGAATATTTTTAAAAGAAATATTTGAAAGTTAAATATTGTCAATTTTTTAATTATAACTTATTGTATTATTTATTTTATAAGGGTAAAATAAAAATATAAGGTGAGTTAAATTGAAAAATATAAATAATAAAGAAAAAGATGTTATATTAAAAGGAAAATATCTTAGTATAGTTATTATAAGTGTTATTATTTTAATTGGGTGTATTTCTTTTACTACTTATAAATTTGTCAAATATAAAAATTTAGATAATAAAGTAACTAAAGATGCAAATAATGAAGTAGAAGTTCAAAATCCAGAAATATCTAAAAAAGAAATTGTTTTAAAATTATTTAATAGTGATATTGAATATTTATCGAAATGGACTTATAAAGATTTTATCGATAATTTAGTAAATATTACACCTTTAGATATCGAATTAGAATATAAAATTATAATTAATGATAAGGAATTATTAAGTGATCAAGAATATCTTTTTGATACAGTTGGCAATTTAAAAGTTATAATTAAAACTATTAATGATCAAAAAGAAATTACATTAAATATTGTTGATACCATTAAACCTATTATAACGGGAATTAAAAATAAAACAATTACAGTTGGGGATAAAATAGATTTACTTAGTGGTATTAGTGCTACTGATGAATTTGAAGGTAATATTGAAGTTAAAACAGATAGTACCGTTAATACTAGTAAAGCTGGTACTTATACAGTTTTAGTTTATGCTACCGATCATAATGGTAATAGAACTGAAGCAACTTATAAAGTTACCGTCAAAGCTAAAAGTACAACTAATCCTAGTACAGGTAATAGTAGTGGAAGTAATTCAGGAAGTACAAGTACTCAAACTGGTTGTACATTTACAAATACCTTAAAGAAACGTGGCTATAAAAAAGAAGATCCCGATGCTTGTCAAAAAGATGCTGAAGCTAGTGCTATAGCTAAACAAATTGCTAGCGAAATATTAGCTAAAGGTTATACAAAAGATATTGATAAAGTAGAAGCTGCGGCCGAAGCAGTTGCTAGTAACTATGATCCATCAAAACACGTTGAAAGTGGCTTTGATTATCGTACGGCTTATGGCGTTTTTGTTACTCATTCAGCATCATGTGCTGGCTGTACAAGAGCACTTTTATTAGTACTTGAATATATGGGATTTAAAAATATGACTCATACTAATGAAAATGGTTATACTCATCAATGGGTAATATTAGAAATGGATGGGCAAAAAGGTTTTGCAGATGGTCAAGTAGGTATGGTTGGTTATGGTTGCCATCCTGTAGATGATGATCCAAGTTGTTCTGCATAAGGTAAGTTAAGTCTTGCCTTTTATTTTGATTTGCTTATTTATAAAAAGTAAATTATAATATTTGGATGAAAGAAGGAGATGTATATAATGGATTATATAGAAATAATTAACAAAAGTAATGAATTAAAAAATAAAAAACATAGTTTATTACAAACATTACTTAAAGTAATAAAAGATATTAATAATATTGAAAAGACATGTAACCATGTTAATGTATATTTAGGACACTCTTTAGGTCATTCTTTAGATGATTGTGTAAGTCGTTGCCTTTTTTGTGGTGGAACTCATTATGCCGAAAATATAATTAATGCTAGTGAATTTTTACCCCAATATGATGTTACTGACCCAGAACAATGTCAAATGAAATTTGAACAAATTCAAACAATAGCATTAGGAATATTAAAAACAAATAAAGATATCACAGTTGAAGAATTAATTGATAAATTAAATGAATTAATGAGTGTGGAAAAAGAGAAAAATAATAATTTACAAAATGAAAGAAAATTAAATAAATAAAATATGGAAGAAAGAAATAAAATAATCTTTCTTTTTATTTTAAAATAAATTATAATTTTATTACAAGGAGAATTTATGTACGCTGAAATCTTAATTGAATATCCAACTAAAAAGATAGATAAATACTTTACTTATATAATTCCTCGTAATTTACAAGGTAAAGTAAAAAAAGGAATGAAAGTAAAAATACCATTTGGAACTAAAATAATTAATGGTTTTGTTATGAATGTCTTAAATTCTTATAATAATGAATATGAACTTAAAGAAATAATAGATATTGTTGATGAAGAATTATTATTAAATGAAGAACTAATGAATTTAGGAATGTATTTACAAGAAAAAACTTTATGTCCTTTAATTTCAGCATATCAAACAATGTTACCATCTTCTTTAAAAATAAAAGATAATGATACTAATTATAAATATTTTAAAAGTTATCTTATATTAAATAAAAGTAAAGAAGAAATAAAGAAATATTTAAAGAATTATCAAAAAGAAAATAAACAAACATTATTATTAAAAGATTTATTAGAAAAAGATAAATTACTTAAAAGAGATTATAGTGATGCCGTTATTAATGCGTTAGTCAAAAAAGATTTAATTAAAGTTATTAAAGAACAAGAGTACAGAATTAATAAAGAAAATAAGAATAATTTAATTAAACACGAACTTAATGAAGAACAAAACAATGCTTTTAATATTATTAAAAATACTAATCAATTTGAAGTTTATTTACTTGAAGGAATTACTGGTTCCGGTAAAACAGAAGTATATTTAAACTTAATTAATGAAGTAATAAAAAATGGTAAAGAAGCCATTATGTTAGTACCCGAAATTACTTTAACTGCCCAAATTGTAAGCAGGTTTTATGATTGGTTTGGAAGTAAAGTAGCTATTTTACATAGTGCTTTATCAAATGGTGAAAAATATGATGAATATTTAAAAATAATTAGAGGTGAAGTATCAGTAGTAGTAGGTACAAGAAGTGCTATTTTTGCTCCCTTTAATAATTTAGGAATAGTTATTATTGATGAAGAACATAGTGATTCCTTTAAACAAGATAATATGCCAAGATATAATGCGATTGATATAGCTAAAGAAAGATGTAAATATTATAATATTCCGTTAGTTTTAGGAAGTGCTACACCAACTTTAGAAACAAGAGCAAGAGCAATTAAGGGCGTATATAAACATCTATTTTTAACGAAAAGAGTTGGTACTTCTAGTTTACCGACAGTTAAAATTATTGATATGATGGAAGAAGTAAAAAAAGGTAACTTTATTTTTAGTGATGAGTTAGTAAATAAAATGAAAGAAGTTATAGAAAAAGATGAACAAGTAATTTTACTTTTAAATAGACGGGGTTATTCAACAACAGTTAATTGTTCTTATTGTGGTTATACCTATAAATGTCCTAATTGTGATATAACTCTTACATATCATAAATCAACAAATAACTTAAGATGTCATTATTGTGGTTATACCATTATAAAACCTAAAACATGTCCTAATTGTCATGAAGAAGCTTTAACTTATTTAGGACTTGGAACGGAAAAAGTAGAAATGGAACTACAAAAGATATTACCGGATGCGAAAATAATACGAATGGATCAAGACACTACTTCTAAAAAAGGAGCACATGAAAGAATAATTGAAAAATTTAAAAATAAAGAATACAATATCTTACTTGGTACTCAAATGATAAGTAAAGGTCTTGATTTTCCCTATGTTACTTTAGTAGGTATTATTAATGCTGATACATCATTAAATGTACCAGATTTTAGAGGTAATGAAAGAGCTTTTGCTCTTTTATATCAAGCTAGTGGTAGAGCAGGAAGAAGTGGACTTAAAAGTAATGTCTTAATTCAAACTTATAATCCTGATAATCAAGTTTTAAATTTTGTTAAAGATAATGATTTTAATAATTTTTATAAATATGAAATGGATATAAGAAGAATGCTTAAATATCCTCCATATTATTATTTAGTTGGGTTAAAAATAATATCAAGTGATTATAACCTAGCTTTAGAAAACGCTACAAAAATAGGTAATTATTTAAAAAAAGAAGTAGATGAATCAACAATCGTTTTAGGTCCAACTACAGCAAATATTTTTCGAATTAATAATAATTATCATTTTCAAATTGTTGTTAAATATCGTTTTGATGAAAAGCTAATACCTGCTTTAAAATATTTAGATAGTATATATATAAATGATAATAAGGTTAATTTAGAAATTGATATTGAACCATTGCATATCTAAATTTTATTTACATTAAGAATTATTAATGTTATAATACAAATTACAGGTGGTGGATTTATGAATTTTATGGATTTAACAGATGAAGAAATAAATGAAATAGGAAAAATAATACTAAGTACCAAAAATGCTTTTTTATATGTTTGGTTTGTACAAGAAGCTAAAAGAGATGGAACAATTATTGATGCTACTGATTATGAACAAGTAGTATTAGATTCAAATAATCCAAAGTTATGTTATGAATTTGGATTAAGTGTTAAAGGAGCAAATATTGGAGCATTAGAGCAAATAGTTATTGAAAGTAAAAATCCAAAATGGTGTACTTTGTTTGCAAGAGATATAAAAGGTGCTAATAAGGAAGCTTTACAACAAGTAGTTATTGAAAGTAAAGATGCTTATTGGTGTTGTTGGTTTGCTTGTGATATAAAAGGAGCGAATAAAGAAGTTTTACAACAAATAGTTATGGAAAGCAAAAATTTCATTTTATGTTATAGATTTGCACGTTTTGTAGATGGAGCAGATATTAATGCATTAGAACAAGTTTTATATGATGATAGTATTGAACCTAGTGTTCGCCGTTATGGATGTTGGTTATTTTCTAGATATGTTATAGGTGCTAATGTAAAAGAATTAAAAAAATTAGAAAAAGAGCTGAACATAGAGATAAAAAAAGCAAACAATAAACAAAGAACTTTAAAAAGATAACTTTTTTTAAAAGTTACTACTCAGCTATGAATAGTA
This sequence comes from uncultured Bacilli bacterium, assembly GCA_947627915.1. GTDB lineage: Bacteria > Bacillota_I > Bacilli_A > RF39 > UBA660 > SIG200. The sequence goes on along the minus strand of CANQXT010000001.1, from coordinate 1,888 downwards.
AAAAAAATAAAAAAAGTTAAATAAAAAATTACCAAATAAAGAAAAATGTGGTATTATATATATAAAGCGAGATAATCCTATTGTGAACAAATAGATATTTAATATCTCGCTTTTTTGTGTTAAAATATAATTGTTCACAGTAGGAGTTGAATGTATGATAAAAAATCAAGATATATATAAAATGTATGAAGAAGAATTTTATAAAGTAGAAGGACTTAATAAAATTATTAGTAATCAAAAATTGGAAATCGATACATTAAAATATAAATTAAATTATTTAAATAAAAATATAGAAAATAACATAAAAAATGCTGTTGATAAAGTAACTAAACCTCTTATAGAAGAAAATAAAAAATTAAAAGAAGAATTAAATAATGCTTTAAAAGAAATAGATAGATTAAAATCTGAAAGAGAAAATAATTATTTAATAGATAAATTAACTAATCAAGTTAGTAAAGATAGTACAAATTCATCAATACCAACAAGTAAAGAAATAAGAAAAACAGGAGCAAATCTATATAATCATCGTGAAAAAACAAATCGTAAAACAGGAGGTCAATTAAATCATAAAGGAATCACTTTAACCAAAAAAGAATTAGAGAAAAAAATAAAAGATAATAATTTAAAAGTTGTAGAAATAAAACATTATATTAATGGTAATTCAAAAAATAAAATTAAATATAAAGTTGGCGTGTCCATGGAAACTGTTATAGAAAAACATATTTTCATATATGGAAAAAAATATCAGGAAAAAATGTCAAAGAATTATTATAGCGATGTAACATATGATGATAGTATTAAATTTTTAATAATTATGTTGGGTAATTATTATTCTTTAAGTTATAATAAAATTCAAGAATTAATAAGTGATTTAACAAATAATGTAGTAAATTTATCACAAGGAACAATAGATAATATTTATCAAAGCTTTTCATTTAAAACAGCAGAAACATTAAATAATATTACAACCAATATATTAAATGGAAAATATACTCATACAGATGAAACAGTAACAAGTGAGAATGGAACAGAAAGTTATTATCGAGGATATGGAAACAAAAATAACGTTCTATATAAATATCATCATAAAAAAGGTGACGAACCAATAAAAGAAGATAATATTTTAAATAATTATTATGGAACAATAATATCAGATCATGAAGTAGGTATTTTTAAATATGGAACAAATAATCAAGACTGTGTTATCCATATTGGAAGGTATTGCAATGAACAAATACAAAATGTTTATGAAATAAGTTGGCCAGCAGAAATATTTAAATTTTTATTAAGAATAGAAAGTAACAGAAAAATATTATCAAAGTTTGGAAGAGAAAAATTTACAGAAGAAGAAATAAAATTAATCGAACAAGAATATGATGGCATTATAGAGCGAGGTATAGAAGGAAATAAAGAAATATCATCAATTTATTGGCAAGAAAAAGCAAATTCACTTTTAAAAAGATTAAAGAAATATAAGAGTTCTATATTATTTTATATTCATGATTTCTCTGTTCCATACGATAATAATTTTATGGAACGAGCATTACGAATGATAAAAGGAAAAACAAAAGTATCTGGTGGATTTAGAAGTACAGAAGGAGGCATAAGATTTGGTAATACAATGAGCATCATTAAAACTGCTAGATTAAGAAAAGTTAATGTATTTAGTTGTATTAAATCAATACTTAAAGATGAAGCATTATTTGCTTAATTTTTGAGTGAAAAAAAATAACAGAAGAATAAATCTATCTGTTATTTATGGCTGAGTAGTAACTTTTAAAATAATTAAGTTATCTTTTTTAAGGCAAAAGTGACTGAATTAAATTCAAAAAGTCCGGGTATATCTCTAAAATAAAAATATAAGATAAAAAGCCCATAAAATAAAGGA